>CANFGA010000013.1 GCA_947446335.1 Oxalobacteraceae bacterium
GCATGTAAATGACCGGGCCGGCCTTGTAGATGCCCGTGCCGATGCGCGCCGTGGTGCTCGGCAACCAGTCGAACATGTTGATGCTCAGGTCGACACTGCCGGTGTGGCCTGAACCCGGCGCGGCCAGCATCAGGCGAGTCTCGCCATCCTTCAACAGCGGCACTGGCGCTGCGATCGTCACTGGCGCCGTGATCGTCATCGGTATGCAATTGCCACCCATGCTCAAGCTCCTCTTGCAATTGCTGCGTGTGACGTTGAGGTTGACAAAGCTGGTTTTCTGATCGGTCGTGCTGTTCACGAAACGCGTTCCATTCCAGTACTGGGCATCGACTTTGATCGGCACGGCCAGCAATTCGGATCCGTAATTGTTGGCGATATGCAGCCTGCCGCTCACGACCTTGATGCCCGCTTCGATCGATGTCAATGGAGCAGGGCGGGCCGAAGTGACGTCGCTGGCGCTGACGATGATGTTTTCATGGGCGCGCAGATAGATGTCGGTCGGCGCGGCCAGCGCGGTCGCCGGATAGCGCGCCGGGAAGGTGTAGGTCAGGGCCGAACTGGCCACGCCCTGCGCGAATGCGCCAGCCTGGACCGATGCGGATGCATAGGTGAGCGCATTGCCGGTCGGGCTCGCTGACGGATTTCGCACATTTTCTGACGTGATGCTGCCAGCCTTGCTCCAAGCTTCCAGCGTGACATCGCGCGCGTGCACGCCGCTGTAATTGAGCGTGGCCTTGCCGGCCAGGTTGCGCGCCGTGACCGTGAGCGGGAACGGTTGGCCGGAGTAGACAAAGCCAGCCGCAGGGCAAGCCTGTCCGGTGGCAAGCAGCGCCACAGGGCAAGGCATCACGGCGCTCGGTGGAATCACGGTGTCGAAATGATCGGGCACGAAGCGGCCCAGCACGGCCTGGACCTTGTTGCCGATGCTGCAGCCGTATTTGCCGTCGATCATGGTGTCGGACAGATAGTCATTGTTCGCGGTGCTGGTGATGCAATCGCCGGCGCCGCTGTCGACAGCCGTCCAATTGTCGTCGCGGTAAGCGCCCGCTCCGATGTACAGGTAACCCACCTCGCTATAGGTGGCCGTCACCGCAGCTGCATTCGCTGCCAGCGTCGATGGCGTCAGCACGCCGATAGCGCCTCCGCTTTGCACGCTTGTACCCTGGCTGGGCAACTGCGCCGTCAGTTTGGAGGCATCGAGGGTGAGCACACCGGCATAGGCGCCAACCGGATTGCTGCTCGCTTTCAGCGTGAAATCGGCGCCGGCTTTGATGATTTGCGCTGCCGTGGGCGACGGTGCGCTGCCCATCGCCGTCGTCGTCGATAGCGTCAGCGCCGACGGACGCACCGCAAAACGGTCGGTCGAGCAAGCTGGCACTGTGCTGGTGAAGCTGGTGCAGGTGCTGGCGACGCATTCCTTGATCCGCACCAGCAGCGATCGGTGCACCTCGGGGACGTTGAAGGCGCCGCTCTGCGTACGCCCGAGCGTGCCCGACAGCACGGTCGATGTGAAAGACGCCGTTTGCACTGCCACCGGGTTGGTGTAGGCGCTGCAAGCGGCACCGGTGTCGTCGAACAATTCCAGTTGGACATATTTGGCGGCGGCGCCGACGGCCACGTAAGCGCTTTCGAGCGTGCCGTCGGTCTTCAACGCGGCGATGTCGAGCGCAAAGGGCGTGCCGACCAGCTTGGTGTACAGCGGCTTGCGCGCAGTCGCGCTCCAGATTGCATTGGTGCCGCTTTCCAGTGCATCGAACGATCCCGCAGCAGTGGAAGAAGGAATAACCGGCACGACAGGCGTGACGGGCACGACAGGGATGACCGACCCGCCCGTGCAAGCTGGCGCGACGATCACGCTGCTGTCGTTGATGCTCGATCCGTACGGGGCCTTGAACGGGAACAGATACGAGAAAAACGAGTTGACCACGTTGCCGCGGACATGGGTATTGACCAGCGTGATGACGCCGGCCCATGCGGTGATATTGCCGCCGACGTTGACGCCGGTCAACGTGATGACACCGCACAGCGCAGTCAGGCTGCCGCCCACCGTGCTGCCGCTGCCGATCGTGATGGCGCCGGCGTCGGTGCTGATGCTGCCCCCGACTCTGACGTTGGTGGTCAGCGTGACAACGCCAGCGAGCGTACTGATGTTGCCGCAGATGCGGCTCGCATTGCCGATGTTGACTGCGCCCAGAGTGGTGTTGATGTTGCCGCCTACAATAACATCGGCTCCGACCGTGACCACGCCGGCCAGCGTCGAAATATCGCCGCCTGCGATCACGTTCGCGGCGAGGTTGACGGCTCCGAAGGTCGTGATGATATCGTCGCCGACCGTGCTGTTGGCACCGATCGTGACGACGCCAGCCAACGTCGTGATGCGTCCGTTTACGCTGTTGCGCGCACCCAGATTGACCGCGCCTGCGGCGGTGCTGATGTAGCCACCCATGGCGCTGTTGGCGCCGATCGTGACGACGCCGGCGAGCGTGTTGATGTTGCCGGTCACCTTGTTGTAGATGCCGAGCGTGATGGCACCGGCGCCAGTGTTGACATTGCCGGTGATGCTCACGTAGTCACTCACGCTCAAGATGCCCGCATCGGTGGTGACATTGCCGTTGATCTTGCTGCGGGCACCTATCTGACTGCCGCCCAGGATGCTGGTCAGGCTCGCGTTCACGATCGTGTCGGCGCCCAGGCTGAATTGATTAGTGATGAATTTCAGGGAATTGGTGGCTCCTGCCGTATTGATGGCAGCTCCTGCGCCTATCGTCAGCGTTGCCCTTACCGTCACCGTGGCCGTGCCGGTGACTGTGACGGTATCGCTGGCCGCCAGCGTGAGCGCACCGCAACTGTAGTTACCATTGCCGTTGCTGTTGCAGCCGGCCGGCAGCGCACCCGGAAACGTATAGTTTGCGCTTTGGGCTGGCAATCCAATGAGCAGCAGCAGGAGCAGCGCTGCCAATGACAACCATCTGGAACCAGGATGGCTGGTCAGTGTCTGCGTCAACAGCGGGAGGCACGGCATCATCATCGGGGATTTCCGGATTATTGGAGATGATCATCGGTGACCATCACTCTATTGATAGGGAGCGTCCTCACCTTTCATGCCGGTTCGATGCGATCGAAGCGGCATGGCCAGTTGCATGAGGGTGGTGCAAAAGATATCTCAATTGTGTTTCCTATTATAAAGTAGTAAAAAATCAAAAAATATCGGTCGAACAGAGACTTGCTCAAAGAATCACAGAAATTTTCTGTAGGGGGAATTCTTGTTTGCGAGGAGATCTTCATGGCTTCGATGCCGCAACGAGTGTCGGCATCAAAGTGCGATCCGAGTTGCGCCAGCGTGCTGTCCTAGTTGCGCTGTGACAGCGGCATGCTGCTGCGCTGGGTCGAAAAACTGCCGACCTGCTGGTCTATTTTGTTGCCCGACGCCACAGATGTGCGATGAACTAACGGCCAATCGAGAATGCCCCGGCCCGGGCGCCGGGGTTCCGCGTAGCGATTTGCGAGGGGACTCAAACCCCTCCTAAATCTTATTTAGTTCGACAGGCCAATTGCATGACAATTCGGGTCCAAAAAAGTCATGTCCCGAAGGCATGTCGCAATTCAAATGTTTTGCCGCAATGACGCAATTCAGTGCACCTGTAGGTCGCTGCAAGCATCGATGTCGACTATTTTGACCCGATTACCACCATTTTTCTTGGCCAGGTACATCGCCTTGTCGGCCTGGTTCAGGATCACTGCCTGGCTGGAATCCTGCCCGACGAACAGCATCACACCGATGCTGGCGGTGCAATGGTGCTCGACTTCAGCATTCTGCTTCTTGTCATCCGTTATGGTCAGCAAGTAGGGGGCAGACAGCACCGCCCGAATTTTTTCAGCGATGTTGGCAGCCAGATCAGTTGATTTTGCTTTATCGTCGATCAAGTCACCCAGCAGTACGATGAATTCGTCCCCCCCCATGCGTGACACCGTGTCTGTCTCGCGTACGCAACTTTTCAGCCGGTTGGCGACTTCTTGCAAAAGAAAATCGCCGGCGTCATGCCCATGCTCGTCATTAAGTGCCTTGAAGTGGTCGAGGTCGAGGAACAACAGCGCTCCAAAGCGGCCACTGCGCTTGCTGATGGCCATTGCTTGTGTCAGGCGGTCATTGAGCAAACGCCGGTTCGGCAGCATGGTCAACGGGTCATAAAAAGCCATTTTCAGCACCTGCTCTTCCAGTTGCTTGCGTACGGTGATATCGGTCTTGACTGCGACATAGTGGGTCGTTTTGCCTTGTCCATTCGTGACCGGGGCAATGTGAGATTCTTCCCAGTACAGATCGCCATTTTTTCGTTTGTTGAGCAGTTCACCGTGCCAGGGCAGGCCGTTGCTCAGTTTGTTCCACATGTCGGTGTAGGTTGCTGCAGGCGTGACCATCGATTTCAGTATCCGCAGATTTTTTCCGATGGTGTCAACCTGGGTATAGCCAGTCACTTCGGTAAACCTGGGGTTCACATATTCGACGTTGCCATCGAGATCGGTGATACCGATCGCGGCTGAACTTTGTTCTACCGCGATCGACAATTGGCGCAACTTTTCCTCGGCCTTGATGCGCTCGGTAATGTCGCGCCCTGCAACGAGGGCGCCTTGCACCTTGCCATTGCCATCGCGGTAGACATTGGCGTTGAAGAGAAAGTCACGCAGGCTGCCCGATACATGGCGTACTACCAAAAGGCAATTGGCCTCACTGCCGTCAAGATAGACTTTCTGCAAACCCTTGCGACCTTGCTCCGCATCGGTGAGATAGGACACGAAGTCGCTGCCGATCAGATCGTCGCGTGGTACGCCTGTGACTTTTTCGGTCGCGGTATTGACATCGGTGATCTTGCCTTCCCGGTCGATCATGATCAACGGGTCGCGGCTCGCCTCGATCAGGCTGCGCACGTACTGCTGCGCATCGCGCATGATTTCTTTCAGTCTTTTGCGCTCAGTGATATCTTCGTAGACACCGAGCACGCCGATGATGTCATTTTCAGGGTTTCTCAGCGGAATCTTGGATACGCGCAGCCAGCGAGTCTGTCCGCCAGGCCCAATCAGCGCTTTTTCATAGAACAGCTTCGCCGCGCCTGTCGCGATGACGGCATGGTCTTCGCGCCGATACATATCGGCCTGTGCCGACCAGACCAATTCATAATCATCCTTGCCGATAATGTCGGCGGCATGGGTGTAGCCGGCATCTTCGGCGAAAGCGGTATTGCAGCCGAGATAGCACAGGTCGCGATCCTTCCAGAAAACACGCACCGGTATCGTGTTGATGATCGTCATCAACAGATCACGCGATTGAGCAATGGCGGCGGCGGCCTGTTTGCGTTCGACTTTCTGGCGCCGCCAGAAATACGCGCCGATCAGCACAAATAGGGCTGCCACAGGAAGCAAGTAGGGCAACAGGTCGCGCCAGCCTACTTCCTTGACTTCAAACACACTGAACCAGCGGTTGTACAACATGTCATAGATGCCTGAGGACTTGGTCATTGCCAAGCCTTCATTGAGCGTGTACAGCAGGTCGGGCTGACCCTTGTGCACGGCAAAGGAAAATTTTTGTGGCAAGCCCAGCTTGGGCGCAAGCGCAACGATGTTGGTCAATCGCTGCGCTTGCAGCGTCTGCATGCCGACCAATTTGCTTAACAGCAACGCATCATGCCGGCCCGACGCCAGCAAGCGCATCCCTTCTGCCGCTGTTGGCACCAGCACCAGTTGCTTGCCCCAGCCACTTGCCAGTGCGTAGTCGTGCGCCACATCGGAGTCGAGCACGATAAGGGATTTACCAGCCAGATCCGACTCGGAGCGGATCTTGGCCGGGTTCATGTTGGCATTGCCTTTTCTGACAAAAATGGCACCGTGAACGATCACATGAGGGACGGTAAAATCGGCAAACTTGCGCCGCTCATCGGATTGCGCCAGATTGATCAGCACATCGATCTTGCCATCCTTGAAATCCTGCAGCAATTGATGGAATGGCCGTACGATGATTGTGTATTTCAAGTCCGAATCGGTAGCCACGGCTTTCCACAGATCGACGGTAAAGCCGCCGGCAGTGGCATCGGTCATGCCGGTCGCAAACGGCGGATAGTCTTGTTCGCTGCCGATGATCAGCATCCGATGATGATCCACTCGGGCATCAGCAGGTGTTGGCGATAGCGCCCGCGCGTTGGTCAGACTGCAGACGAACAGCACGATGGTCATGACCAAGCCAGCCCAGCTTGGCAACGACACCGTCCAGCGAGGGAGCCAGGGCGACGGTATTGTTGTCTGACGCTGCAAAGTTTCAAAAATGGGTAGCATGAATATTCTGATAATTTTTTTAAGCAAGACGTTTCAAGTTATTAAGCACAACATGCAGGGTTGGTAAACTGACCCTTCATGCAATTGGCCTCGGTACTGACATCGATGTACAGAATTTTTCAGTAGGCTTCGCGCATGTAGATGATCGGCCCCGCCTTGTAGATCCCCACACCGATGCGCGCGATGGTGCTGGGCAACCAGTCGAACATGTTGATATTCAGGTCGACGCTGCCGGCACGGCGCGGCGCGGCCAGCAGCAGGCGGATTTCACCGTCCTTCATCGCGCCATTTATCGCGCTCACCGGCGCGGTGATCGACAAGGGGATGCAAGTGCCGCCTGCGCTCAGATTTTTCTTGCAATTGCTGAAGGTCAGTTTGGGATTGCTGAAACTGGTTTTCTGGTCAGTCGTGCTGTTGACAAAACGCGTTCCGTTCCAGTACTGGGCATGGACTTTGATCGGCACCGTCAGCAATTCGGAACCGTAATTGTTGGCCACCTGCAGCCTGCCGCTGACCACCTTGATCCCGGCTTCGAGCGACACCGGTCCCGGTGCCGATGGTCCGCTGCGCAGCGATGTCACGCCGTCAGCGTTCGATCCGGTCTCGTCGGCGCGCAGATAGATGTCGGTCGGCGCGGTCAGCAGGGTGGAGATGGCAGGATAGCGCGCCGGGAAAGTGTAGGCGACGTTGGTAATGGCCGTGCCCTGGGCAAAGATACTGGAAATCACGAAAAAATTGTCAAGCGTGCTGCCGGTCGGCCCCGCTGCTGTCATGCCGCCTGCAGCGCTCCATGCCCCCAGCGCAACATCGCGCGCGAGCGTGCCGCTATAGTTCAGCGTGGGCTTGCCGTTTGCGTTGAGCGCTGTGACCGTGAGCGCGAACGGCTGTCCCGAGTAGATGATGAAACCTGGAAGCTGGGCTGGCGGGCCTGGCGGGCAGATCAAGCCCGCACCACAGGGCATGGCCGCGTTCTTTACCGTTTCGGTGTCCGGCACCAGAACGGTGCTGAAGTGGTCCGGGATAAAGCGTGCCAGCGTCAGCGGCTTGTTGCCGATGCTGCAGCCATATTTGCCGCCGATCAAAGTATCGCTCAGGTAAGCACTGTCTGCAGTGCTGATGATGCAATCGCTGATGCCAAATAGGGGGTTATTGTCGATTCCAGTGAAGCTGTCGTCGCGGTAAGCGCCGGTGCCGATGGTCAGATCGCCGACCTCGCTGTAGGTGGCCTTCGCTGCCGCATTCGCTGCCAGCGTCGACGGCGTCAGATCACCGAGCTTGCCCTGGCTGGTCGTCAATCTGGCCGGATCGAGTGTCAGCCTGCCGGCAAAGCTTGGGCCGCTGGTCAGCGTGAACTCGGCGCCGGCCTTGATGATCTGGTTCGGCGTGGCCGACAGCGTCAGCGCCGGCGGGCGCACCGAGAAACGGTCGGACGAACAAGCCACGCTGGTGAAGGGGATGTTGCATGCGCTGGTCGCGCATTCACTGATGCGCACCAGCATCGAGCTGTGTGCGTCGGGGACCGTGAAGGCATCGGTCATCGGCGCGCGGCCCGACGACGTCGATGTGAATGCCGCCTTGACCATTTGCGACGTCACAGCGCTGGTGTAAGCACCGCAAGCGACGCCTGGCATTTCGTCGAACAATTCCAGCTTGACATTTTTGGCGATGGCGCCGACGGCCACGTAAGCGCTTTCCAGCGTGCGATCGGTCTTCAGCGCAACGATGTCGAACGAGAATGGCGTGCCCGCCAGTTTGGTATATAGCGCATTGTGCGCGCCCTTGATCGGATTCCAGGTGATGCCGTTTTCCAGCGCGTCGAAGCTGGCGGCAGTGATCGCCGCCACAAGAGGAGGGGTGATGGCCAAGCAGGTGCTCGGTATGATCAGGCTGGCATCGGAAGACCTGAAATTGATGCCTGTGACCAGCATGCCGGTGGTGATGGCGATATAGCCGCCGACCCGGCCGTTATCGCCGAAGGTGACTGCGCCTTTGCTGGTGTCGCCGGTGGTGACTTCGATATAGCTGCCGACCTGGCCAAAAGTGCCGAAAATGATGGAACCGGTGGTGACCGCAATATAGCCGCCGACCTGTCCGTAATCGCCGACGGTGACGGCGCCCAGGGCCACCTTGCCGGTCGTGACGGTGACATAGCTGCCAACGCGGCCATGGGCGCCGATGGTGATGGCGCCGGTGGTGACGGTGACATAGCCGCACACCTGACCGTAATCGCCAATATCGACATCGCCGGTGGTGGCAGTGGCGATGCCGACGACCCTGGCATAGTCGCCGACCTTGACATTGCCCGTGATGGCAGTGACCATGCCGAGGACCTGGCTGCCATAACCAATGTTGGCGCTGCCGGTGATGACCGTGACGTTGCCGCCAACCTGGACGTTTTTTTGCAGCGTGACATTGCCGGTGCTGGAATTGTTGATCGATCCTGCGATCTTGCTCCCGTCGCCGACGACGGTGGTGGTATCGGCGCTGGCGATGCCACCCTTTACGATCACCCCTTGCCCGAGGACGATGTTGCCGACTTCGGTGTGGGTGATCGATCCATCGATGCGGGTTCCATCGCCGATGTTGATGAAGCCGGTGGTGGCGCCGACATTGCCCACCACGCGCCCGCTCTTGATCGTGAGCGGGCCGGTGGTGCTGTTGACACCTTGTTTGACGTAGACATTGTCACCCAGCGTGATGGGTCCGGTGGAACTTTGGATTGATGTGTTGACGATGCCGTTGGTCCCCAGCGTGATGGCGCCGGTGGTGCTGAAGACATTGAGGCCGACGACCGCGCCGTCGCCCAGGTTGATGTTGCCGGTGGAACTTTCGACCTTGCCGCCAACATTGCCGTTCAGGCCCATCGTGATGTTGCCGGTGCTGGTGAATACCTTGCCTGCCACCGTGACATTGTCTCCCATCGTGATGCTGCCGGTGGAACTGTTGATGCTGCCGTTGACGACCACGCCCGAACCGAGCTTCAGTGTATCGCCGATGATGAGCGTGATCGTGAAGATGCATGTCGTGCTGCCGAGCAGCGTCAAACAGCCCAAGGGGACGGGCGAGCGTCCATCGAACGGCGCCACGTAATCGGTCGCCTGGGCCGGCATGCCGGCCAGCATGAGCGTGATCAGCAAGACAGTTCGCTGCCAGGCCCGCCATGACCAGTCGCAGCGCATCAGGCGTGGCAATTTACGGTTGAACCCGGTACGCCAAGGGATGGACGCGGGAGGGTACGTTGGCGGTTGCTTCGATTGCATGGTTTTTCAGTGTCAATTTTTTCAATATCGTCGGCATCGCGCAAATCGGCTTTGCATGAACCCAGATTTGCGCAGTTGGTGGATGATTCGCACCCGGTCAGTACGTTTCGCGCATGTAAATGACCGGGCCGGCCTTGTAGACACCTGTGCCGATGCGCGCCGTGGTGCTGGGCAACCAGTCGAACATGTTGATGCTCAGGTCGACGCTGCCGGCGCGAGAGGAGCCTGGCGCAACCAGCATCAAGCGAATCTCGCCATTCTTCATCAGCGGCACTGGCGCCGCAATCGTCATCGGCGCCAAAATCGTCAGCGCGATGCAGTTGCCCGCCACGCTCAAGCTTTTCTTGCAATTGCTGCGCGTGACATCGAGATTGTTGAAGCTGGTTTTCTGATCGGTCGTGCTGTTGACGAAACGGCTTCCATTCCAGTATTGGGCATCGACCATGATCGGCACGGCCAGTAATTCGGAACCATAATTGTTGGCCACGCGCAGTCTGCCGCTGACCACCTTGATGCCCGCTTCGATCGATGTCAATGGGGATGCACGCAGCGATGTCACGCCATCGGCCGCAGTTTCACGGGCGCGCAGATAGACGTCGGTCGGCATGGCCAGCGTCGTCGCAGGATAGTGTGCGGGGAAGGTGTAGATCGCATTCGTGCTGGCTAATCCTGCCGTGAACATGGCGGCCGTCGCTGGCGCATGGCTCAAGGCGCCATGGGCCGCGCTCGTCGGGGCAACTTGCATCGTCAACGGATTCTTGTTTTCGTCTTTTTCCGCTATCCCGGGCGCGCTCCAGGCGTCCAGCGCGACATCGTGCGCCAGCAAACCGCTGTAGTTGAGCGTGGGATTGCCAGCCAGGTTGAGCGCAGCGATCATGATCGCGAACGGTTGGCCGGAATAGACAAAGCCGGCCGCAGGACAGGTTTGTCCGCTCGCCAGCAGGGCGGCGGGGCAAGGCATCGCAGCCTCTGGCGCGATCACGGTGTTGAAATGATCGGGCACGAAGCGCCCCAGCACGGCGTTGACCTTGTTGCCGATGCTGCAGCCGTATTTTCCGCCGATCAAGGTATCGCTCAGATAGTCATTGTTCGCCGTGCTGGTGATGCAATCGCCGATGACGCTGTCGATGGCGGTCCAACTGTCGTCGCGGTAGGCACCCGCTCCGAGGTACAGATAACCGACCTCGCTGTAGGTCGCCGTCACCGCAGAGGCATTCGCTGTCAGCGTCGATGGCGTCAGCACGCCGACCGTGCCGCCGTTTTGCACGCTGCTGCCTTCGCTGGGCAATTGCGCGGTCAATTTGGCGGAATCGAGCGTCAGCAGGCTGGTGTAGGCACCGATCGGGTTGTTGCCCGCTTGCAGCGTGAAATTGGCGCCGGCGCGGATGATCTGCGCTGCCGTCGGCGACGGTGCGCTGCCCATCGCGGTCGTCGTCGTCAGCGCCAGCGCCGGCGGGCGCACCGCAAAACGATCGGACGAGCAAGCCTGGTCGGTGCTGGTGAAACCGGTGCAGAGGTTGTCGACGCATTCCTTGATCCGCACCAGCAGCGATCGGTGCACATCAAGGACGGTGAAACTGCCGCTGAGCGCGCGCCCGAGCGTGCCGGAAAACAAGGTCGACGAGAAGGACGCGGTTTGCGTCGCCACCGGCTTGGTGTAGGCGCTGCAAGCGGCGCCGGTATCGTCGAACAATTCCAGCTTCACATGTCTGGCGATGGCGCCGATGGCCACATAAGCGCTTTCCAGCGTGCCATTGGTCTTCAGGGCGGCGATATCGAGCGTGAACGGCGTGCCGATCAGTTTCGTATACAGGGGCTTGCGCGCGGTCGCGCTCCAGGTCGCATTGGTGCCGCTTTCCAGTGCGTCGAACGTTGCCACCGTTGTCAATGGAATGGGAACTGGCGTGGGCGCCGTCGCTGCGCAAGCGGGCGCGATGGCGAAGCTGCTGTCGTTGACCGTGGTGGCGTTCAGCGTCACCACGCCGGCACCGGACGCGCCCACGCTGCCGCGCACCTTGGACGAAGTCATGGTGATGGCGCCAGCGGTGGTGCTGACATTGCCGCCTATGAATACGCTGGTCAGCGTCGCGACGCCCACGCCGCTGATCGTGACATTGCCAGCCACGGTGCTGTCGGCGCCCACGGTGATGCCGCCCACCGTGGTGCTGACGTTGCCATCGATCTTCACGTTCGTGGTCACGGTGACGATGCCTGCGCCATAGACGGTGAGCTGGCCGCAAAGTCGGCTGTAGTCGCCGACATTGACCGCGCCCACGCCGCTGATGATGTCGCCGGTGGCTGTCACATAACCGTTCAACGTGACAACGCCGATCGGGGTATTGATCCCGCCGATGATGCTGCTGGAGCCGACGGTGATGGCGCCGGCACCGGTGCCAAGCATGCCCTTGATATTGTTGCGCATGCCGATCGTGACCACCCCCGCATCTGCGCTGACGCTGCCGTTGACCGTCACGTCGGCGCTGGTGGTGATGGCGCCGGCGGAGGTACTGATCGCGCCATTGACTATGCTTCTCATGCCGATCGCTACCACGCCGGCAAGCGTGCTGATGTTGCCGTTGACGATGCTGTCGGCGCCGACGGTGGCGGCGCCGAAATCGGTCTGGATGTAACCCCCCACGGTGCTGCTCGCGCCGATGGTCACCACGCCGGTCGGCATCGTGGTGACAATATTGCCGCCCACGGTACTGCCGGAGCCGGTGTTGACGGCAGCGGTGGCGCTCACATTGGCGTTCAGCAGCGCATTGGCGCCTATCGTCACGGCGGCGCTGGTGCTGATGCTCAGGTCGGCGGCTGATCCGTTGGCATTGATCTTGGCATTGGCGCCGGCCGTGAATGCACCGATGAAGGTGATCGTGGCCGGCTTGGGGGATGCGATGGTGATCGTCTCGTCATCGGCCAGCGTGAGCGTGCCGCAAGTGTAATTTCCGTTGAGAATGTTGATGCAGCCCGGTGGCAGCGCGCCTGGAAATGTATAGTTTGCCGCCTGGGCCGGCAATCCGGTCAGCAGCAGTGTCAGCAATGTCAGTAATGTCAGCGTCATCGATGAACGCCACCTGCGGCCTGCATGGCGATGCGGGGTCTGGCTGCGTTTCAGCAGTGTGAGGCGCGGTGTCTTCATCGGGTGTTCCAGGTGATCGATTATCGGTGGCAATGACTTGTTGCCAGATCTTTGCAGCATGCTCGGTCAGCCATCGGCGCAATGCAGATTTTTCAATGTGTGCCTGTGCCGGCTCATCCAGATCGATGATTTTTTATGCTTGATCAAACAGAGGAAAAGGAAATCGTGCCAATTTCCTTTTTAATTTTAAAGAAATTGCCGCGCGAAAAATATCGGGATAAATTGGTTTTTTTGTAGGTTTTCATGTGATGTTTGATAGGGTGATTCTTATCATTTGGCATGCCGGGGCGGAGAAGGCGCGGATGGCCTGTTGTTGCTTCATCTGCAGGCATTGCACCTGATCTTTGATGATTGCTGCCGCAGCGAACTGCTCGACGCAGCGCAAAGCGACGCCGCGCATGGTGGCGCGGCGTCGCTTTCTTGACGGTGTCAGTTTTTTATGTCTAGTACATTTCCCGCATGTAGATGACAGGGCTGGACTTGTAGATGCCCACGCCGATGCGCGCCGTGGTGCTGGGCAGCCAGTCGAAGCTGTTGATGTTCAGGTCGACGCTGCCGGTATTGCCAGCGCCGGGCGCTGCCAGCGTCAGGCGGATGACACCGTTGACCATCAGCGGCGATGCCGGTGCCGTGATCGACATGGCCATGCAATTGCCACCCGATGTCAGGCTTCTCTTGCAATTGCTGCGCTTGACATCGAGACTGGTGAAGCTGGTTTTCTGATCCGTGCTGCTGTTGACGAAACGCGTCCCGTTCCAATACTGGGCACGGACCACGACCGGCACCGCCAGCAATTCGGAACCGTAATTGTTGGCGACATGGAGCCGGCCACTGATCACCTTGATGCCGCCTTCGATCGATGATTGAGCGACGGTGCGCAGCGACGTGACGGCGTCCGAATCCGCCCCTGTTTCATCGGCGCGCAGATAGATATCGGTCGGCGCTGCCAGTGCAGTGGCCGGATAGCTGGTCGCAAAGGCATAGTTCGGGCTGGCATCGGCCACACCGAGCGCGAATGTGGCCGCTGCCACCGGTCCCGGTGAATAGCCGAGCACGCTGTCGGCGGGGCCGGCTGGCACGATGCCGCCCGCGGCGCTCCATGCTGTCAGCGTGACATTGCGTGCCAACTTGTCGCGGTAATTGAGCGTGCGCGCACCGCCCAGGCTGCGCGCCGTGACCGTGATCGCAAATGGCTGCCGGGAGTAAATGACGCCGGAGTTCAGGCCAGGCGGGCAGATCAAGCCCGCAGGACAGGGCATGGCAGCACCGCTCATGATTTCAGTGCTGAAGTGGTCAGGAATGAATCGCCCCATGCGCACGGTCAGCTTGTTGCCGATGCTGCAGCCGTATTTTCCATCGATCAAGGTGTCGGCCAGGTAGGCGTTGTTGGCAGTGCTGGTGATGCAATCGCCGAAGCGGCTGTCGATGGCAGTGAAGCTGTCGTCGCGGTAGGCGCCCGGGCTGATGTACAGATAACCCGCTTCACTGTAATTGGCCATGATCGCTTGCGCAGCGTTAGCCGTCAGCGCCGAAGGCGTCAGCACGCCGACCGCGCCACCGCTTTGCGTGCTTGTATCCTGGCTGGGCAATTGTGCTGTCAATTTGGAAGAATCGAGCGTGAGCACGCCGTCATAGCCACCGGTCGGGCTGGTTTGGGCTCGCAGCGTGAAATCGGCGCCGGCCTGTATGGTCTGGCTCGCCGTCGCTGTCGGCGCCTGACTGGACGGCATCGCGCTCGTCGTCGACAGTGTCAGCGCCGGTGGCCGCACCGAAAAACGGTCGGATGAACAGGTCGGCGCAGTGCCGGTGAAGACGGTGCATGCGCTGTCCGTGCATTCCTTGATGCGCACCAGCAGCGAGCGGTGCACATTGTCGACAACGAATGCGCCGCTGAGCGCACGCCCGGGCACGGTCGAGAGCAGCGCCGATCGAAATGATGCCGTTTGCGTCGCCACCGGGGTAGTGTAGGCGCTGCAAGCGGCGCCGGTGTCATCGAACAATTCGAGCGTCACATGTCTGGCGATGGCGCCGACTGCCACGTAAGCGCCCTCCAGCGTGCGGTCAGCCTTGAGCGCTGCGATGTCGAGCGAGAATGGGTTGCCCGCGACCTTGGTGTACAGCGCATTGTGCGCAGCCGGGATCGGATTCCAGAGGTTGCCGTATTCCAGCGCATCGAAAGTTGCCGCCGCAGTCGTTGGCGTGGGGACGACGGGGATGGTGGGGGCGACGCAAGCGGCGGAAATGGTGAAAGAGCTGTCGTTTTGCGTGGTGCCGGTCAGCGTCACGACCCCGGCGCCCGAGGCGGCCACGCTGCCGCGCACCTTCGAGCCAGTGATCGTGATGGCACCTGCGACGGTATTGACATTGCCGGCAATCAGCACCCCGGTCAGCGTGACGACGCCGGCACCGGTGACCGTGACATCGCCGCCAATGTTGCTGCCGGAGCCGACGGTGATGGCACCTGCGGTCGTGCTGATGCCGCCATCGAGCTTGACATTGGTGGTCAGCGTGACGATGCCATCGCCAAAGACGAGAACCTTGCCGCAAATGATATCCTGGTCGCCGATATTGATGGCACCGGCGCCGCTGATGACGTCGCCGCTGGACGAGACTCGGGCGCCAAAAGTGATGACGCCGACCGGGGTGGCTGCGCCACCGATGATGCTGTCCGGCCCGACCGTGATGGCGCCGGCGTTGGTGCTGAGCGTGCCGTTGATGTTGTTGTAGGGGCCGATCGTGATGACGCCCGCTTGCGAGCCGATGCCTGCACGCGTGGTATCGATCTGGGTGCCGATGCTGCCGCTGATCGTGACGTTCGTGCCGGTGGTGATGGCGCCTGCGTCGGTGCTGACCGAGCCCTTGATCGTGCTCGCGGCCCCGATCGCCACCACGCCGGCGACCGTACCGATGCTGCCGTTGACGATGGTGGCACCGCCGATGGTGACGGCGCCACCTTCGGTCTTGATGTAACCGCCGATCCGATTGTTGTCGCCGATGGTCACGACCCCGGTCGGCGATGAAGTGAGGATATAACCGCCGATCGTGCTGTTATCGCCGGCGGTGACGGCAGCCGATGAAACGATGTTGCCATTGAAATTCACATTGGTATTGATCGTCACTGCCCCGGCCGCGTTGATGGTCAGGTCCGTGCTCGCGCCTCCTGCATTGATTTGCGTGCCATTGCCGGTCGTGAAGGCGCCGCTGAATGTGATCGTGGCCGGCTTCGGGGACGCGATCGTGATCGCATCGCCATCGGCCAGCGTCAGTATGCCGCAAGAATAATTGCCGCTGCCGGAGTCCGTGCAACCGGTCGGCATCTTGCCTGGGAACAGGTAGTTTGCCGCCCGGGCCGGCGATCCGGCCAGCAGCATGGCCAGCAGCACCAGCACCAGCGGCGCCTGCAGTGCGCAATCGCGCAGCAAGGCCACGACGCGCGTCAACCAAGAGGGGCAGTGTGTCGGCATCGGATGTTCCAGGTTGTCAGTGATGGATAGGTGGCCAGTGATGCTCATGCTTCATTGCCAGTGTTTTTCAGCATGCTTTGAGCGCGGCAATGAGGCCACCGGTTAAGGCTTGCTTTTGCCTATTTTTCAGGCAATTTTCACGCCATGTGAATAGCATTGCGTCATGAAAAATTAAAAAAATAGAATGAATCTCTTTTTTATAGGAAACATTTTATCAAAAAAAATCAGAAAAAATGAAATTTTTCAATCGAAAAAAAGAAATTTTTTGTAGGCTTATTCCTAGTGCTGCACATGGCAGATGAGTGGCATGCAAGCCGTGTCAGGCCTGATCCCGGCGGCCCATGGCTGATCTGTCATGGGCATGGCGTGCGACATGGATGGAGAAAGTTGATTATTATCAACAAATATTCAACAACAATAACAACCTCATGTCCACTTCAATCAACCCAAAACGCAGCATCATTTTGATGCTGACCGGATGGTTCACTTTTCTTCTCGGCATCGCGCTCGGCGCTGGCGGCCTGTGGCTGATCGCCCTCGGCGGTTCCTGGTACTACCTGTGCGCGGCTCTGGCCTTGATGGCGACCGGCATCTTGCTGCTCAAGCGCCGCGCCGCTGCGCTGACGCTGTATGCGCTGCTGGTGTGCGCGACGCTGCTCTGGGCGCTCTGGGAAAACGGTCTCGACTGGTGGCCGCTGGCCGCGCGCGGCGACGTGCTGTTCGTGCTCGGTCTGTTCCTCTTGACGCCATGGATTCGCCGCGCCCTGGTCGCAGGGGAAGACAAATCGTCCGCTTCCAACGGGCCCGGCGGCAAGTTGCTGGGCACATCGCTGGTCGCCTTTCTCGTGGTCGCGATCGCTTCCTGGTTCGTCGATCCGCATGCGATCAAAGGCCAGCTTCCCGCGATCGCAGGGGCGCCATCGGCCGACAAGGCCGCCACCGATTGGCCAGCCTATGGCGGCAATGCACTGGCGCAGCGCTTTTCGCCGGTCGACCAGATCAACCCGGGCAATGTTGGCCAGTTGACGCAGGCGTGGACTTTCCGCACCGGCGACATGCGTGGCCAGAGCGGCGATCCGGTCGAAACCACGTTCGAAGTGACGCCGTTAAAGA
>CANFGA010000014.1 GCA_947446335.1 Oxalobacteraceae bacterium
GGCTTGCCCTCGGCCGCGCTGGGCGCGTTGATCACATTGCGCCTGTTCGGCATGGACTTGACGATGATCGCCATCATCGGCATCTTGCTGTTGATCGGCATCGTCAAGAAGAATGCGATCATGATGATCGACTTTGCGCTGCACGCACAGCGCGATGAAGGGATGAGCCCGCAGCACGCGATCCGGGAAGCGTGCATTTTGCGTTTTCGCCCGATCATGATGACCACGATGGCGGCGCTGATGGGAGCCTTGCCGCTGGCGCTGGGCATCGGCGCTGGCGCCGAATTGCGCCAGCCACTGGGCTTGGCCGTGGTCGGCGGGCTGATTTTTTCGCAAGTGATCACGCTCTTCATCACGCCGGTGATCTACCTGTTCCTCGACAAATACAGCGGTTCAGGGCCGATGACCGATGCTGCGCTGGAAAAACATGAAGCGGCGCAATAATAAGGACACGAACGCATGGATGCGCATGCTTGCTGTATGCTCCGTGCGCTCCTTCGAAAAGGAGTGCGCTCCTGCGTTACATGCTGTTGGCTTCGCCTCACGGAAAGTTTGATTTGCACGACAAGACCCATATATTTGCAGACCATGCCACCTACTGCGAAACCTGCGGCCAGGCGATCCTGCCGCCGGCTGACTATGGGGTCAAGAAAAGCACATCGAAGCGGATCGGATTGGCCGTATCGATCCTGCTGCACTTGCTCGGGGTGGCCTATTATTTGCTGCGCGACGAACCGGTGCGCTTGATGCCGCCGGCGACGCCAGACGGCGCGATGGTCTACATCTCGCCGCTGCCGGCTGCGCCGGTCGCCAAGCCGCAGCCACCCAAGCCGGCAGTGAAACCCGTACAGAAACCCGAAGTCAAGCCGCAGCCCAAGGTCCAGGCCAGGGCACAGCCACCGGCGCGCCCGCCCGCTCGGACCAAGCCTGCGCCCGTGCGCCCCAAGGAAGAAGTCTATATCCCGCCGGTGGTGGCGCGCGTTGCGCCGCCGGAGCAAGACATGGCGGCGCAGATCGCGGCCAGGCGCGCCGCGCGCGCCGCAGCGCAGCCGCAGGCGGTGCAAGAGGAGAGCGAGGAAGCGCGCGGTCAGCGCATCGCGCGCGCCAACATCGCCGGCGCGCAGGGCGGCTCGACGGGCGCCGAGCGCAATGGTTCGGGCGGGGTATTTTCGATCGTCAACCAGACCGTGCGCAGCGCCGAAGTCAAGTTCCGTGGCTGGAACAGCAATTTCAAGCGCAACTGGTCGCAGCAGGTTCAGGTCGACATCGGTGGCGAGCGCGACATCGAAACGGCGATCGTCAAGAAGATGATCGAATTGATCCGCAAGGAAAAACCGGGCGACTTCGTCTGGGATTCGCACCGCCTCGGGCGCCACGTGAACTTGTCCGCCAGGGTCGAGGATGCGGCCGAATTGCAAGCTTTCTTGCTCAAGGAATTCTTCCCCGATTACCGGCGGCGCTGACCCCGGCGCCAGTGCCGGGCCCTGCTTCACTCTCCGGACTTCTGGTCCGGATTTCCTCTTTCCGCAGTCCTGCGCCGCCCGGCTGCGGCATGCCTTTGCGCCCTCGCTTCATCCTTTTCATTCGATAAACTATCTATCAAATTGTCACAAAAATAATTAATTTCAAATTGATATTTGGCATTGCTATCGGATTATAATAATTTCTTGTTAAAAATAGTAGTTTGCAGGGCAACATGGTGCTGATGTGCTGAAATTGGGCATGCAGCCATCCGATGTGGACAATCCGGCTGTATCGGATGACGAACAAGGGCCGACAGAGCATGACGAGTCTCGACATCGAAGCGTTGCTGGAGCCGGTCGATCCGGTTGCGCCGTGCGGGCCGGATCTGGAATACGATCCGGACTTCCTGGCCCTCGAGCAAGCGATCCTGGGCAAGCCGGAAGTCCAGTATGGCGCGACCATCACCCCAGCGGTGCCGCCCGATTGGAAGCTGGTCAAGAAGCTGGCGGCAGGCTTGCTCGCGCGCAGCCGCGATTTGCGCCTGGCCATGCATTTGCTGCGCGCCAACCTGGCGCTGCATGGGATGGCCGGACTGGCTGATGGCATGGCCTTGATCGAGCGCTTGCTGGAAGAGCGCTGGGACAGCGTGCATCCGGCGCTCGATGAGGATGATCCCACGGACGCCACGCTGCGCATCAATTCGCTCGCGACGCTGGCCGATAGCGCGACGGTGCTCAGGGATTTGAAAGATACCGCATTGATTGTCTTGCCGGGACTGGGGCCGCTCAGCTTGCGCATGCTGGACATCGCCAGCGGCGAACTGGCGCCGCAGCCAGGACAGGAAAAAATCGCCACAGCATCGATCGAAGCGGCCTTTCGCGATGTCGACGATGCCGGTTTGCGCATTGCCGCCGGCGTGCTCGGCCACGCCTGCGCCAGCGCAATCAACATCGAAGCGATCCTGATGCGCCAGGTTGGCAGCGCGCAGGCGCTCAATCTCGACGGTTTGACGCGGGCCTTGAAGCGTTGCCGCGATTTTCTGAGCGCCCAACTGGTCGGGCGCGGCGGCGCCGAAGCCGAAGCGCAGCCGGAGCAAGAGCAAGAGCCAGAGCCGACCGATGGCAACCCCCAGGCCAGGCCAGCACCGTCCGACTTCAAAGGCGACATTGCCAACCGGGCCGACGTGCTGAAGATGCTCGACAAGCTCATCAAATACTACCGTGAACATGAACCATCGAGCCCGGTGCCCTTGCTGCTGGAGCGGGCCAAATGGCTGGTGCCCAAGAGTTTCATCGAAATCATGGAGGATCTGGCGCCCGACGGCATGGCACAGCTGATGGTGATCAAGGGAAGACAGATGCAGGACGAGTGACAAGGGCAAGCGGACATTGTGTTGTTCATCATGGAGGAGTAAATCGTGGCCACAGCAAGCAGTCAGAAATTCATCGCCCGCAACCGGGCGCCGCGGGTGCAGATCGAATACGACGTCGAAGTCTACGGCGCAGAAAAAAAGGTCCAGCTGCCGTTCGTCATGGGCGTGCTGGCCGACTTGTCGGGCCAACCGATTGATCCGATGGCGCCGGTCGCGGACCGCAAATTCCTTGAAATCGATGTCGACAACTTCGACGATCGGCTCAAATCGATGAAGCCGCGCGTGGCCGTGCAAGTGCCCAATACGCTCACCGGCGAAGGCAACATGAGCATCGACATGACGTTCGAAAGCATGGACGACTTCGCGCCGGCGGCGATTGCGCGCAAGGTCTCGTCGCTCAGCAAGCTGCTCGAAGCGCGCCAGCAATTGTCGAACCTGATGACGTACATGGATGGCAAGACCGGGGCCGAAGACTTGATCGCCAGGCTGCTCAGCGAACCGGCATTGATGCAGGCCCTGACATCGGCCCCGAAATTGACCGACGAGCCAAAAGAATAACCGCGACCATCTCAAGGAATGACCATGGAACAAAGCATTTCGGAAGCACAGCAACCGGGCGCGACGCTTGAAATGAGCGACTTCAGCAGCTTGCTGAACAAGGAATTCAAGCCGCAGTCGACCAAGGCAAAGGATGCCGTCGAAGGCGCGGTGCGCACGCTGGCCGAGCAGGCGCTGGCGGGCACCAATCTGATCTCGGGCGACGTGCTGGCGACGATCGAAGGCATGATCGCCGCGCTTGACGCCAAGCTGACGCAACAGATCAACCTGATTTTGCACACCGAAGAGTTCCAGAAACTCGAAGGCGCATGGCGCGGCTTGCATCACCTGGTCAACAACACCGAGACCGATGAAACGCTGAAAATCCGCGTGATGAATATCTCGAAGAACGACCTGGCCAAGACGCTGAAGAAATTCAAGGGCACCGCGTGGGACCAGAGCCCGATCTTCAAGCGCATGTATGAAGAAGAATTCGGCCAGTTCGGCGGCGAGCCGTTCGGAGCCATCGTTGCAGACTATTATTTCGATAACAGTCCGCCGGATGTCGAACTGCTCACTGGCATGGCGAAGATCGCCGCCGCCGCGCATGCGCCATTCATCGCCGCTGCGGCGCCATCGGTGATGCTGATGGAATCGTGGCAAGAGCTGTCGAACCCGCGCGACTTGACCAAGATTTTCCAGACGCCGGAACACGCCGCGTGGCGCTCGTTCCGGGAGTCGGAAGATGCGCGCTATGTCGGCCTGGCGATGCCGCGCTTCCTGGCGCGCCAGCCCTACGGCGCCAAGACCGATCCGGTCGAGCAATTCGACTTCGAGGAAGACACGTCGGCGCCGGGCAGCGCCAATTACGCCTGGTGCAACGCGGCTTACGCGATGGCGGTCAACATCAACCGCTCGTTCAAGGAATATGGCTGGTGTTCGCGCATTCGCGGCATCGAGTCCGGCGGCGCCGTCGAAGGCTTGCCGGTGCATTCATTCCCGACCGACGATGGCGGCGTGGCGATGCAATGCCCGACTGAAATCGCGATCAGCGACCGGCGCGAAGCAGAACTGGCGGCCAACGGTTTCATGCCGCTGGTGCACAAGAAAAATACCGATTTCGCCGCCTTCCTCGGCGCGCAATCGCTGCACAAGCCGGCCGAATACGACGATCCCGACGCCACTGCGAATGCCAATCTGGCGGCGCGCCTGCCGTATCTGTTCGCCACCTGCCGCTTCGCGCATTACCTCAAATGCATCGTGCGCGACAAGATCGGCTCGTTCAAGGAACGCGATGAAATGGAGCGCTGGCTCAGTAACTGGATCAACAATTATGTCGATGGCGATCCGGCCAATTCCAGTGAAGGAACCAAGGCCAGAAAGCCGCTCGCTGCAGCCGAAGTGGTTCTGGAAGAGGTGGAAGGCAATCCGGGCTATTACACGTCGAAATTCTTCCTGCGTCCGCACTACCAGCTCGAAGGCTTGACCGTCTCCCTGCGTTTGGTCTCGAAGCTGCCTTCGGCCAAGGGGGGCTGATTCTGTTTGACGTTGTATTGAAATAGTTCGGGCAAGGTAATTACCCTTTGATTCACACCTCGCCGGCATTAGGCTGGCAACACAGGAGAAACGTATGGCACTCGATATGTTCATCAAGTTGGGCGATAGCATCAAAGGCAGTTCCCAGGACAGCGTACAAAAAGACAATTGTGATGTGCTTGCCTATAGCTGGGGGATGTCGCAATCTGGCAGTTTTCATGCCGGCGGTGGCGGTGGCGCCGGTAAAGTGAATATCCAGGATTTGTCTTTCACAAAATACCTCGACAATGCGAGTACGGCAATCATGATGCATTGCTGCACGGGCAAGCACATCGATAAGGTCACATTATTGGTGCGCAAGGCCGGCGGAGAAAAAGGTACGCCTGGTGTGAAAGAAATTGAAATCACGATGACCAAAGTCATGGTGACGTCGGTCTCGTGTGGCGGTTCCGGTGGCGAAGACAAGTTTACTGAAAATGTTACTCTCAATTTTGCTGAAGTGAAGTTCGAAAACTTCAAGCAAGATGCCAAGGGCGTTAGCTCAAGCGCCGGCAATCTGGATTGGGATATTGCGGCAAACAAAGGTAAATAAATATGTTTGAGCATTGATGTGAACTTGAGGTGGCGATTGCTGTTGCTCCGCCTCAAGACCTCCATTCTCTTGTGCGCAATTCATATCGGGCTTTATCGGTATGGCAAATGCTGCGAGACATAGAAAGCCCGCCATGCCTGTAGAGCAACTGATCAAAGAGGGACGGCTGTCCGACGCGATGAAATCGCTGCAAGACTTGGTGCGCAAGAATCCGGCCGATGTGAAGTACCGTATTTTTTTGTTCCAGTTGCTGGCGGTGATGGGGCAGTGGCCGCGGGCCTTGACGCAATTGAATGTGGCGGGCGAACTCGACGCCGCCACCTTGCCGATGGTGCAGACTTACCGCGAAGCGATACAGTGCGAAGCCTTGCGCGCGGATATTTTCACCGGCAAGCGCGCGCCGTTGATCTTCGGCGAGCCACAACCCTGGCTGGCGCTGCTGCTCGAAGCGCTCAAATTTGACGCCGCTGGCGATGCCGAGCGCGCCGCGACCGCACGCGCGCAGGCGTTCGATGCTGCTCCGGTATCGCCTGGCAGCATCGACGGCGTGCGTTTCGAGTGGATCGCCGATGCCGATCAGCGCCTCGGCCCGGTGCTTGAAACGATCATCAACGGGCGTTATTTCTGGGTACCGATGCAGCGCATCGCGCGCATCGAATTCGATGCGCCGGTTGACTTGCGCGATACCGTGTGGAGCGCAGCCTCGTTCACGTGGACCAATGGCGCGCAAACGGTCGGCCTGATCCCGACCCGCTACAACGAGTCCGTGGCCAGCGGCGATGACGCGCTGCTGCTGGCGCGCCGCACCGAATGGACCGAACAGGGTTTTGGCCTCGGTCAGCGCATGCTGGTCACCGATGCCGGCGATCATGCGTTGATGGATGTGCGCGTCATTGAATTCGATGTGCAAGCTGATGCATCTGATGCCGATGCCGAAGCGATGGACATGCACCATGGCTGAACTGGCGCCGCGCGAACGCTTGCAGCCATCGTTGCTCGATCGTCTCAGCGACGACGAGCCGGACAAGGCGGTGGAGTCGCGCGAGCGTCGCGTGCTGTCGCTGCGCACCTTGCGTGAAGGCGTGGTGCGCGACCTGGCCTGGCTGCTCAATACGACGAATCTGTTTTCCGTCGTGGATACTGAAAAACTGCCACACATCGCCAATTCGGTGCTCAATTACGGCGTGCCGAACATGGCGGGCAGTTCGGTCGCCGGCTTCAATGTGAGCGCGCTGGAGCGTGGCATCCGCCAGGCGATCTGGGACTTCGAGCCGCGTCTGATCCGCGCCTCGGTCTCGGTCACGGTGCTGCCAAATCGGGCCGGCGACAACCACCGGATCATGTTCGCGATAGAAGCCGACATGTGGGCCCAGCCCTATCCGGAGCGGCTGTATCTGAAGACCGAACTCGATCTGGAGCGCGGCGCGGTGCTGTTGACCGAAACGAATGGAAGGGGAACATCTTGAATCCCCGTTTTTTGCGTTATTACAGCCAGGAGCTGCAGCACTTGCGCGAAGTCGGCGGCGAGTTCGCCAAGGATTACCCGAAGGTCGCCGGCCGCCTGGGACTCGATGGCTTCGAATGCGCCGACCCGTATGTCGAGCGCCTGCTGGAAGGCTTCAGCTTCCTGGCAGCCCGGGTACAGATGAAGATCGATGCCGAATTTCCGCGCTTCACCCAGCATTTGTCGGAGTTGGTATACCCGCAGTTTCTCGCTCCCACGCCGTCGATGGCGGTGGTCCAATTGCAGCCGGATTTGTCCAATCCGAGTCTGAAAAGCGGCTTTCTGGTGCCGCGCGGCAGTGCGCTGCGCAGCGTGCTGGGCAAGGGCGAAGTGACGGCTTGTGAATACCGCAGCGCCCACGATGTGACGATGTGGCCGATCGAACTGGTGGAAGCCAAGTTTTTCACCTGGGCCCAGGGCGCGCAGGGCGCTCCGGCGTTGACCTTGCCGCCCGGCATCAAGGCCGGCATCCGCCTGCGCCTGCGCACTACCGGTACACTTGCTTTCAAGGACCTGGCACTCGATCGTCTGTGCCTGAACATCCGCGGCAGCGACGACATGCCGGTGCGCATCTACGAAAAACTGCTCGGCAGCGTGGAGGGTGTGCTGGTCCAGCCGGCTGGCGGCCTGCTGCCGTGGCATGCCTTGCTGCCCAAATCCAGCGTGAAGACGGTGGGCTACCATGAAGACCAGTCCTTGCTGCCCAGCGGCAAGCGCAGCTTCCAGGGATATCGATTGCTGCAGGAATATTTTGCCTTTCCGCAGCGTTACATGTTCGTCGAACTTGCCGGCTTGCAGGCTGGATTAGGTTCCTGCAGTGCGCAGGAAGTCGATATCGTGATCTTGCTCAGCCGGGCCGACGCGCAGCTCGAACAGACGCTCGACGGCACGAACTTCGCCCTCAATTGCACGCCTGTCATCAACCTGTTTCCGCGTCGCGCCGACCGCATCAATGTATCAAACGAACAGTTCGAATACCACGTGCTGGCGGATCGCACCCGGCCGATGGATTTCGAGATCTTTCAAATCGACAGCGTTATCGGCTATGGCACCGGGGCCGATTCGGAACAGGCTTTCAACAGCTTTTATACGGCCAAGGATGTCGGCAGCTTGCATCAGGACAAGGCCTTTTATCAGATTCGGCGCGAGCAACGCAGCATTTCGCAGCGCCAGCGCCGTCAGGGACCGCGTTCCAGTTACCTCGGCAGCGAAACCTATATCTCGATCGTCGACGCGGCCGAAGCGCCGTACAGCAGCGACTTGCGCCAACTGGGCCTCTCGCTCTGGTGCACCAACCGCGACTTGCCACTGGCGATGACGATCGGCATCGGCAAGACCGATTTCATTCTCGATGCAGGCGCTCCGGTGACGTCGGTGCGCTGCATCGCCGGCCCCAGCCTGCCTTTTCCGTCGTTTGCCGAAGGCAGCGTGGCCTGGCGTTTGCTCAACAAGCTGTCGCTCAATTATCTGTCGCTGGTCGACAGCGACCCGCAGCAGGGCGCATCTGCTTTGCGCGAAATGCTGGCGCTGTATTGTCCGGCCGGCGATGCCAATGCCCAGCGCCAGATCGAAGGCGTGCGCTCGATCGCATCCACGCCGATCACGCGCCGCATGCCCAGTCCGGGACCGATCGCGTTCGGTCGCGGCTTGCAGATCACTGTCACGTTCGACGATGCCGCGTTCGAGGGCAGCGGCCCGTTCCTGCTCGGCGCCGTGCTGAGCGAATTTTTTGCGCAGTACGTGTCGATCAACTCGTTCACCGAAACCGTGGTGCACACGCTGGCGCGCGGCGAGATCATGCGCTGGCCAGCGAGGAGCGGCGCATGCGCGATCCTGTAGCACTGTCGAAACTGCTGGTTGCAGGCGTGACGGGCATGGATTTTTTCCAGGCGCTGCGCCTGATCGAGAATGCTTATCCGGACCAGCCGCGCATTGGCGCGTCGCTGCGCCCGCGCGACGACGCGGTGCGCTTCTGCCAGGACCCGGCGCTGGTCTTTCATCCGGGTGCGTTGAACCGCTACCTGCCGGCGACAAGCGCGCATCCGGCCCGGCTGGTGGTCAATTTCTTCGGCTTGCTGGGCGCCAATGGCCCGATGCCGACCCACTTCAGCCAATACGTGCGCGAGCGCGTGCGCAGCGGCGCCGACCCGACTTTGCTGGCGTTTCTCGACATGTTTCACCATCGCATGCTGGCGCTGTTTTACCGTGCCCGTGCCAGCGCCGAACCGGCCATCAGCCTGGACCGGGAAGCCGAGGACCGCTTCACCGATTACGTCGGCAGCCTGATCGGCATCGGCGCGCCAAGCTTGCGCGGACGCGATGCGGTCAGCGATTTCGCCAAGCTGCACTTTGCCGGCTTGCTGGCCGGTCGCGCGCGCCCGGCAGCAGGCCTGGCGACGATCCTGTCCGAGTTTTTCAAGCTGCCGGTGCGCATCGAACAATTCATCGGCCACTGGATGGTGCTGCCGGCGGACAGCCAGTCGCGCCTGGGCCGTTTCACCGGCAGCAATGCGCTCGGCGTGTCGACCGTTCTGGGCAGCAAGGTGTGGGATAGCCAGAACAAGTTTCGTATCGTGTTCGGGCCGCTCGGTCATGTCGATTATCAGCGGATGTTGCCCGGTAGCGATAGCATGGCGCGTCTGCGCGCCTGGGTGCGCAATTACGCCGGCCTGGTGCTGGACTGGGATGTGCAGCTGATCCTGAAGAAGGAAGAAGTGCCGCCGTTGAAGCTGGACGGCAGCATCCGATTCGGCCTCAATTCCTGGCTGGCGAGCGCGCCTTTGACCAGCAATCCCGACCAGTTGCTGATCAACCCCGGTGCTCATCCGGGCTAAATGCCCTCACTCCAACCATGCCCGCACGGGCAGCAAGGATCATCATGGCCGATATCAGTCGTGTAGCATTATTCGGAAAATTGAACAGCCTGTGTTATCGCGCCATCGAAAGCAGCACCGTATTTTGCAAGCTGCGCGGCAACCCGTACGTCGAGTTGGCGCACTGGGTGCACCAGTTGCTGCAGATGCCAGATTCCGATTTGGTGCGCATCATCAGGCATTATGAACTGGATCCGGCAACGCTGGCGCGCGATCTGACTGCGGCGCTGGACCGTTTGCCGCGCGGCTCGACGTCGGTCACCGACTTGTCGTCGCAAGTGGAAGAGGCGGTCGAGCGGGCCTGGGTTTACGGCACGCTGATGTTCGGTGAATCGCAGATCCGATCAAGCCATTTGGTGATCGGCATGCTGAAAACAAACGGCTTGAAGAATGCGCTGTTCGCTCTGTCTAAACAGTTCGAGAAAATCAAGGTTGATCACCTGGCCGAAAATTTCGCGACGTTGCTGAGCGCTTCGCCCGAAGCGCAGATGGTGGCCACCGACGGTTTTTCGGGCGGCGGCGCGGCCCCTGGCGAAGCTTCCGGCGCGATTGCGCCGGCCGCGATGGGCAAGCAGGAAGCGTTGAAAAAATTCACGATCGACCTGACCGAGCAAGCCAGGAGCGGCAAGATGGACCCGATCGTCGGGCGCGACGATGAAATCCGCCAGATGGTCGACATCCTGATGCGGCGCCGCCAGAACAACCCGATCATGATCGGCGAAGCCGGCGTCGGCAAGACCGCGGTGGTCGAAGGTTTCGCGCAAAGGATCGCGCGCGGCGACGTGCCGCCAGCGTTGAAGGACGTGCAGTTGCTGACGCTCGACGTCGGCTTGCTGCAAGCGGGCGCCAGCATGAAGGGCGAGTTCGAGCAGCGGCTGCGCTCGGTCATCGACGAAGTGCAAGCCAGCGCAAAACCGATCATTTTGTTCATCGACGAGACCCACACGCTGGTCGGCGCCGGCGGCGCGGCCGGCACCGGCGATGCGGCCAATTTGTTGAAGCCAGCCTTGGCGCGTGGCACCTTGCGCACGATAGGCGCTACCACCTTCGCCGAATACAAGAAGCACATCGAAAAGGACCCGGCGTTGACCCGTCGCTTCCAGAGCATCCAGGTCGACGAGCCGAGCGAAGAGCGCGCCATTTTGATGATGCGCGGCGTCGCCAGCACGATGGAAAAGCACCACAAGGTGCAAATCCTCGACGAAGCGCTGGAAGCGGCCGTCAAGCTCAGCCACCGCTACATCCCGGCGCGCCAGTTGCCCGACAAGTCGGTCAGCCTGATCGACACTGCCTGCGCGCGCGTCGCCGTCAGCCTGCACGCGACGCCGGCCGAGGTCGACGACAGCCGCAAGCGCATCGAAGCCCTGGTGACGGAGTTGGCCATCATCGGGCGTGAAAGCGCGATCGGCATCGACACCGCCAAGCGTGCGCTTGACGCCAATGAATTGCTGACGGAGGAGCGCACACGCCTGGCCGCGCTGGAGACGCGCTGGAGCGACGAGCGCGTGCTGGTCGACCAGTTGCTGGCGCTGCGCGCCCGGCTGCGCGACGGCTTTCAGCCGGTCGAAGGCACTGGCAGCCGGCTCGAAGCTGCGGCTGAAGCAGAAGCTGAAGCCGAATCTGCGCTGTCGATACTGTCTGATGAGCAGCGCTTTGATCTGATGGCGCAACTGAAGACAGTGCAAGCCGATCTGGCCGAACTGCAGGGCGAGACGCCGTTGATTTTGCCGACCGTCGATTACCAGGCGGTGGCGGCAGTGGTCGGCGACTGGACCGGCATCCCGGTCGGACGGATGGCAAAAAACGAGATGGAAACCATCCTCAATATTGCCGCGCAACTGAACCAGCGCGTGATCGGCCAGGACCATGCGATGGACATGATCGCCAAGCGCATCCAGACCAGCCGCGCGGGCCTCGACAACCCGAGCAAACCGATCGGCGTGTTCATGCTGGCCGGTACGTCGGGCGTGGGCAAGACCGAAACGGCGCTGGCGCTGGCTGAAGCGTTGTACGGCGGCGAGCAGAACCTGATCACGATCAACATGAGCGAATACCAGGAAGCGCACACGGTGTCGACACTGAAAGGCGCGCCACCCGGCTACGTCGGCTATGGCGAAGGCGGCGTGCTGACCGAAGCGGTGCGCCGCAAACCGTACAGCGTGGTGCTGCTCGATGAGGTCGAAAAAGCCCATCCGGACGTGCACGAAATGTTCTTCCAGGTCTTCGACAAAGGCTTCATGGAAGACGGGGAAGGGCGCTTCATCGACTTCAAGAACACCTTGATCATCCTGACGACCAACGCCGGCACCGACCTGATCGCCGGCCTGTGCATGGACCCGGACCTGATGCCAGAACCGGACGGCATGGCGAAAGCGCTGCGCGAACCGCTGCTGAAAATTTTCCCGCCGGCGCTGCTGGGGCGGTTGGTGACCATTCCGTACTACCCGCTTTCCGACGAGATGCTGGCCAGGATCGTCGTGCTGCAACTGAACCGTATCAAGCAGCGGGTGGAGGCGCGTTACAAGATTCCGTTCGACTATTCGGATGACGTGGTCAAGCTCGTCGTGTCGCGCTGCACCGAAAGCGAGTCGGGCGGTCGGATGATCGATGCGATTCTGACCAATACGATGTTGCCGGATATTTCGAAGGAGTTTTTGGTGAGGATGATGGACGGCTCTGCCATTTCGCGGGTGAGTGTCAGCGTGCAGGACGGCGAGTTTGAGTATAGTTTTTAGTAATATTTTAATTATATTTTTAGCCCCTAATCAGAGGGGGCGGGCGTGCCACTACTTTATTTAAACGTGGTCTGGCCCCTATTATCGCCGTAATTTAGACTACAAGTCTAATTCCGTATTTCAATTTTTTTAAATTTCTTCGGAGAAATGATTATGAGCCAAAGAGTGGAAGTAGGGCGCCATGCCTATATTATTCGTGGCAATGAGGGACATTCTGAGTATTTGCTTATTAGTGCTCATGGGTCTACAGGCAAAAGGTCATTTGTAGTGCCTGCTTGGACTAGGCTGCACTTCTACGCACCAAGCGGTAGTTTCTTAGTAATGGATATGTCAAAATTTAATTTGTCTGCTGTTGTGTCAGAAGAGGTGAATAGTGGAAATTATTCTAATAATTATTTATTGTCAAAGTTTCAAGGAAGAAATGGGGGGGATGGTGAAACCTATGATACCTTAGGTACCGCTGTTGATGTTGCGCGAAACGCGATAGATGCAGCTCCGCGGGAGCCCCTAGTGCTGCCCCAAAATATTGGACCAAATCTAAGAAGAGATTTATTGAAGCAAGACAAGGAAAAATATGAAAATTTGTTGCCATTCGATATTTTAACTATTCGAAATCGCAGTTTATTTAAAGGAGGTTCATTGATCGGCTTGCCCTTGAGTGAGGTGCTTACAGCCGTCGCAGAAATTCACAGATATCCCTATATTTTTTGCAGTTTTTGTAGAGGCAATATATTCCAAGGGATTAGTGATTTTGTTTTCGATAAAACTGGTGGTCGACTGGGTACTAACCATACTCATAATGTTCAGATTATGACCTCGGGGCGGGAATAAAATTTTACTTGTGGGGAGAATGGGGTCGCTTATTTTTCTAACCCCGCAATCGGACGATGCGAAGTAGGGGCCGGGTTGCTGAGTAAGGCGGGAAATAGGATATCTGATAAACATCTAGCCTATGCAAATTAAAATAGAGGGCAGACCATTTTTTCAATGCAACGGACATGGTCTGTCGCTTTTTTTCAAATTGACTTCTGATTTTCCAGTTCCTTCACCTTGAACGAAACAGGAGGCAGAGTCCATTTTTAGTCCCGTCAATTGGCGCATTTGACTGGGTTCTTTCGGTTGAAAATAAAACACAGTCTGGCTTCTCGGTCCGATCCTGTTGCGCATTTCCAAGGAGTTGGCATGAGGATCAACGATCCATTGTTTCTGGAGCAGGTCATCGGCATGCCGGAGCGGCATAAGCTCGCGTTCCTGGAAGTGGCGCGCATGCAATTGTGCGTGATCATCGTCAGGGCTACCGGGCCGACCTGTCATGGCTTGCTGGACGATGGTTACGATACCAAGGGTTATCGCATCCACGGCAAGTCGTGCGACTGGGGGCCGATGGCCGGCTTCGTGTTGCGCGACCCGAGGCTCAACAAGTCGGGCATGCGCAACGCCGACTTCAATCACAGGAAGCACCGTGAAGCGATCGAACTCGATGCTGAAGGCCAGAGATGGAAGGCATCGGTGACGCCGTTGTCGATCTCGGGCGCGCGGCGCGACTGGCTGCTCGGACAACGGCTGATCAATGCCCAGCGCAAAGTGGCAGGCCGATATGATGGCCGGGCCGAGCACAGGACCGGCATCGCGTTCAATTACAGCCTGATTCACAATCCGGAGCGCGGTGCCGACTTGTGGGACGTGTATTTCGATAACACCCAGCACGGCAAGAAATGGATACAGGAAAAGGGCAGCGCGATTGTCCGCTACCATCCGCGCTATGGCGCGGCCTACGAGCCGATGCTGGCGATGACCAACCCGCCCGAACACCGGCTGCATGCGGGCGAACATTACAAGAACGCGATCACCGGCGACTACGACCTGTTCGCGGTGTGGCCGCTCCTGAAGCACTACAGTCCGCGCGGCGTCGATCATCGGCCGCTGGGCACAGTCAAAGGTTCGGTCGGTGCGGCCGAGCGGCATAACGTGGAAGTGCTCGAGCGCGATTTTACGCACATGGGTGTGGGCACCAAGCTGGGTAATATTACTTACCGTATCCAACACATTTGCCAGTTGATCAACAACATGGTGGGTGGCGCCCATGTGCTGTGGCACAGCGACGAGTCTGCAAGACCATTCCTCAATGACGTCGACTTGCCTGTGATCGCCTTCACGCCGGCGGGCGATGCTTATGGCATCGAGAACATCCATGACTTCAAGTGCTTCATCGACACTTGCCATTACAGTAAGTTCGCCGTGACGCTGTCGAACGCTTGGACTCAGCAGCCTAGTGCCGAATTCAGAAACCGGTTGGGTGTGGAGTATGAGCGCTACGTGCCGCGCGACAGCGAATTCGGCGGACGAGCACTGGTGCCTGATTACGCCAACTGGTAAAGCAGCAAAGCAACTGATGCGCGCAGGACCTGTGGCAGCAGTGGACGGTCGGAGCAGATTCCACGTTTTCATGCCAAGCATGCCTGCAAATATTGCTTCTGCTTGCCTAAAAACCGCCATTGCTGGCCGATATGGCGTGACGCAAGCGTGACATCGATGCGGCAGCGGAGCATGCGTTCCCGAGCCTGAAGCGACGATGGATTGTGTCATTGTCGGACTGAACTAATTTCTAAAATGCATCATTTCTATATTGAAATACATCAAATACCTAAGTTGATTGCACAGGATATTTAATGCTAAAAAACATATCTTAATTGTATATTTATAGGTGATAATATATTTCTGGCAATTGCCGGGAATATAATTTCAGGGGCTGCGATGCCGAATCAGGTAGCGATGGGAGCGATGATGACGTGCACGTTCGGCGCTGCTCCATCAATGCTGGTGGTGTTGCCGACGAACAAGGTGCTGGCCGAAGGGTCGCCCGCCGCCAACATCATGGACCACGTGCCGATGTTGAACATTCTGCCTTTTGGCGTGTGCAATTCTCTCGCCAATCCGATGGTCACCGCTGCGACTGCGGCTGCGCTGGGCGTGCTGACGCCGATGCCGTGCATTCCGATGACGCCGGCGCCGTGGATGCCGGGCGCGACTATGGTGCTGATCGCCAACCTGCCGGCGCTCGACCATGTGTCCAAATGCCTGTGCAACTGGGGCGGCATGATCGCGTTTTCCAGCGCCGGCACGGTCAAGACGATGATTCCCTGACTCGACTGCGACCATGCCCGCCTCCAGGACCAACCGAGAAATCACCGTGACGACCCCGTTGGGGCCCGATATCTTGCTGTTTCACAGCATGAAGGGGTTTGAGCAACTGGGGCGCTTGTCCGAATACTGCGTGCAATTGCTCAGCGACAACGCGAGCGTGGCCGTTGCCGATGTACTGGGTTCCGGCATGACGGTGCATGTCAATTTGCCGCACGACAAGGTGCGTCACTTCCATGGCATTGTCACGCGCTTTCGCAGCACCGGGCGGCGCGCTGGTTTCGCGGCGTATGAGGCGATCATCCGTCCGGCGCCGTGGTTGCTGACACGCTCGTCCGATTGCCGCATCTTCCAGGAGCAGACGGTCATCGATATCATCAAGCAGGTGTGTGGCGATGCCATGTACGCGGGCTTGATCAGCCTCGATGTCGCGTCGTTGAGCGGCAGCTACGAGGCGCTGCCGTATTGCGTGCAATACCGCGAGACCGATTTCAATTTCGTGGCGCGTCTGCTGGAGCGCTGCGGCATCTACTTTTATTTCCGCCATGACAGCGACCAGCACACGATGGTGCTGGCCGATTCGTATGGCGCGCACGCGATCGCCGACGGTCATGCTGCGCTGAAGTTCGCCGGCGAGAGCCGGCATCAGGAGATGGCAGACGACGCCATCTTGTCGTGGATGTCGGGTGGCGAGATCGTCTCAAGCACCTATGCGATGAACGACTTCGACTTCGAGCGGGCCAGGGCCAGTACCAGCGGCGGCCTGAAGGTCAACGTGAATATCCCCGCCGCGTTCGGCCAGCCATCTTATGAAATGTTCGACTATCCGGGCGGCTATGTGACGGCCGCGGTCGGCGGTGATCTGGCGCGCGCGCGCATGGAAACCTTGCACGGGCAATGCGAGCAGATCGACGCAACGTGCAGCGTGCGCGGCTTGTTTCCGGGCGCCTTGTTCGGCCTGGTTGAACACGCGCGCGAGGACCAGAACAAGGAGTACCTGGTGACGGCGGCGCAGTATGACCTGATCGGCAATGACTATGTCAGCGCCGAAGGCAGGACCGAACCGGTCTTTCGTTGCAGTTTCCAGGCCATCGGCAAGGAACACGCTTATCGCGCCGTGCCGGTGATTGCCACGCCGATTGTTCAGGGGCCGCAAACGGCAATCGTGGTCGGCAAGTCGGGCGAGGAAATCTGGACCGACCAGCACGGCCGCATCAAGGTGCAATTCCACTGGGACCGCCTCGGCAAGGATGACGAAACCAGTTCGTGCTGGGTGCGCGTGGCGCAA
>CANFGA010000015.1 GCA_947446335.1 Oxalobacteraceae bacterium
TGGCCCAGGCCATCGTCGCCTTGCACGCTGGCCAGCGTTTGCAGCGCTTCATCGTTGCGCTTGGCCATCGCATAGGCGATGCCCAGGCGCAACTTGCCATCTTCCGGCCGTTTCAAGCCGCCCTTGGCCAACCCTTTGCGGATCAGCTCGATGCCCTTGTCGAACTGGTCCATCGTGACATAGGCATAGCCGAGGTTGACCAGACCGGTGCCATCCTTGGCGCTGTTGGCCGAGGCCTCGCCGGCGCCGATGTTTTTCAAGTCGTCGGCCGCGCCCTTGGTGGCCTGGTCGCGCAATTTCTTGTGGCGTGCGGCATTCGCGCCGAGCCCCAGCACTCCTGCGGCATAGCCCGCATCGGCCACTTTTTTCGCCTCGGTCGGAAAACCGGCCAGCAGCGCCAGTTCGCCCATTTCAAGGTATTCCTGCTCGGTCATCACCGGCACGGCCGCGCGCTCGAGGCGCAATACATCGAGTTGCAGACGCTCGGAATAGGTGGGTGCAGCTTGCAATCGGCTCAGCAAGTCGGTCCAGTAATCGCCCGATGGATAGAACTGGACCAGCTTTTCGAGCGCGACCAGGTAAGTTGCCTGATCCTTGGTCTTGGCGCTGCTGTTGGCCAGCAATTGCAGATTCTCGATCGGGGGAGCCTTGCCGGCTTTTTCATCGGTAGCCAGATCGGCCAGCAACGCTTGTTTGGCCTTGGCAAAATCATCGCTGAAATAATAGGCGCGGATCAGGTAGGGACGCACCTTGGCGCTGTCGGCGCTGTTGCCGGCGCTCTCGCTCTCTTGCTGGTAGCGCAGAAACCAGAGCGCTGCCTTCGGATAGTCCTTGGCATTGTATTGTTCATTGGCCAAGGCCATGATGAAGTCGCGTTGCTCGGCCGCTGTCAGTTTGCCCGATTCGATCACCGCTTCGAGCGCCGTGATCGCCATCGCCTTGTCGCCTGAAGCCGAGGCCAGCGAAATGCGCAGCCGGTTCAGCACGAACGCTTCATACGGGCTCAGCTTGGGCAGCGCGCTGGCCGTGGTGATGCGGCTTTGCACCTCGGGGTAATTCTTGGCGTCCATCAATTGCTTGATCTGCGCCGGATCGACCAGCTTGAACAGGTCGGGGCGCACCGTGTCAATCTTGCTGGCCGATGGCGTATCGGCAGCATGCGCTGCCGACATGGATAGGCTGAGACCGAGGCCGAGGTTGAGGCCCATGGCGGCCAGGATCAGGCCCGTGCGTGCGTGACGGAGTGTGGACATCGAATACCCTTTGATCAAATGCGACGACCAGGCTGGTGAGCTGATGGTCGATGGAGGTAAGCGGAAGAACCGGTGATGCCGGATCTTCCGCGCTGATTGCCGCACAGGCCCAAGGCCAATAATGTGGTAACGGAAACATATTGTCACACAAGTATCAGGCAAAGCTCGCGCAGCGATCATGCAGCAGCCCCGCCGGTGGCGTTCTTCAGGCGTTCGGGGCCAGGCAGGGATTGCTGCCGGTCGCGTCGAGTTGGCCGCACAGCCATGAAAGCACTGCTTCGAGTGCGGCCGGCGCAAAGCCATACGACATCAGCGCCGGCGCATCGATGTCGAGCGCCTGGAACGGGTTCCACAGCGCCAGGTGCAGGTCGGGCTGGAAACTCGCTCTGGCCTTCGCCCCGTAGCGCAAGCGCGTGGTCGAGGCCAGGATCACGCAGCGCTCGTCTTGCGGCAAGCTGCTCCAGTCGAACGCTTCGGCATCGAGAAAGGTGGTCAAGGCGACATCGAATTCGCGCTCCAGCAATGCCAGCAATTGCTCGGCCGGCACGCCCGCCTCGGACACGCCATCGCTGACGACATCGGCGCGCACCACCAGGCGCACCCGGGCGCCGCGTTCCAGGTGTTGCGGATTGCGGTAGCTGGTCAAGCCGCGCTGCCAGGCGCTGCGCATCAAGGCCAGATCCTCGGTTTCGGTGCTGTAGTTGACTTGTTTGCACGGATAGCGCTCGGCCAGCGCATCGAGCCGGGCGCGGCGCAGCGCCAGTTCGGCGCTCGTGATGCGTCCTGCGCTGATGGCCTCTGCCAGCGCATCGAGCGACGCCTCTTGCGCTGGGCGGTCGCCCAGCGTCATCACCATGTCGGCCCCGGCCAGCAATGCGCGCACGGCGGCATCGCCGGCGCCATAACGCGCCGCGATCGCCTGCATGTCGAGTCCGTCGGTGATGATGACGCCGTCATACTGCCATTGCGTGCGCATCAGGTCGGTCAAAATCGCACGCGAGAGCGAGGCCGGGTAGACCGGGTCCAGCGCCGGGTAGACGATGTGCGCCGTCATCATCGCCGGCGCGCTTGCAGCCGCTTGCCGGAAGGGAGAAAATTCCAGCGCCTCCAGTTCGCTGCGGTCCTTGTCCACTTGCGGCAGCGCCAGGTGCGAATCGACATGCGTATCGCCATGGCCCGGCGCGTGCTTGACGCAGCAGGCGACGCCCTCGGCCAGGCTGCCTTCCATCCAGGCCAGCGCCAGCGCGGTGGCCTGCTTCGGGTCGGCGCCGAACGAACGTTCGGCGATCACCGGATTGTCGAGGTTGTTGTTCAAGTCCAGCACCGGGGCGAAGTTCCAGTTGAAGCCGAGCGACCTGACGCCGCGCGCCACGGCGGCGCCCACGCTGCGCGCAAGATCCATATCGTTGGCCGCGCCCAGCGCCATCGCCGCCGGCGGCGACGGCAGCCAGGTGGCGCGCACGACGGCGCCGCCTTCCTGGTCGATCGCGATCAAGGCATGGGGCCCCATCGCGGCGCGCAAGTCGGCGGTGAATTGCATCAATTGTGCCGGGTTGTCCATGTTTTGCCGGAACAGACAGATCGCGCGGATATGATTGTCGCGCAAGAAGCGGGCGCTGTCGGCATCGAGGCTGGTGCCCGGCATACGGATCATGATCAAGTTGCCGGCGATCTGGCGCGCGCTGTCCTGGTTTTCTGCTTTCATTGCTGCTGCCTTTTCTGATGGTTCGAAGTGTGCCATTGTCCATCAAAAGGCCAGACGTGTCCGGTCTGCTTGCGAGGCATTGAAGCCCGGTGCGCGCCGCGCCCCGGGCTTCAATGATCAATTGACCAGATTGATCTGCAGTACCGCCGTCGTTCCGCTCACCTCATTACCTACCAGAAGCAGCGGTGTGCCGTTCGGCGATTGCGCCGCTGGAATGAAGGCCAATCCTTCGGGTCCCAGGTCGCCCACGGTACCGAGCAAGGTTGCCGGGTTGGCCGTGGTCCAGTCTTCCCGGGGGTTCAGATAGTCGACCCGAAATGGCTGGGTCGGATCGGTGATGTCGTAGACCAGCACGCCGCCGATCCGTTCCAGGCCGATGAAGGCAAAGGTCTTGTTGCCGATCTTGCCCACGGTCACGCCTTCCGGTTCCGGCCCCTTGTTGTCGCTGCGGTTATCAAAGGCATTGCCTTCTTCATGGTTGGAGTTGAAGTAAGTCTTGCAAGCAATGTTGCGGTTCTTGCCCAGCTTGCAGTCGGCGCTGGCGAGGAATTGTTCAATTTCTGCACCCGAATCCCAGACCAGGGCGCCGCTGTCGCTCCAGATCGAAAATGAACGCGCGCCAAAAGCATACAGCGCGTCATACATCAGCCGATCACCAAAGGCATCCTGGACTCCGCTGGCATTGAACTTGACCGGCTTGCCATTGGCATCTTGACGATAACCGATGGTCCAGCTGATGTTCAGGCGACCGAGTTGTGCATCGTCGCGGCACAGGCCCGGGTCGCCCGCGATGGCGCCGCAATAGCCAAACGTGGCCGGATTCAGCAAGCCGCCTGCAGCCAATGCATCGAGTTGCGGCGGCAAGTCGTCGCCGGCGCGGCCCGACCAGCCCTTCTTGTTGACCAGGTGCTTGATGCGCAATTCTTCGACAAAACCCTTGCTGGCGTCGCCGGCAAAATAAGCCGGATTGGTTTCGCCCCAGGCCCGCGCATCGCCTTCGTTGGCGCTGACCAGATAAGTTTTGCCACCGGCACTGTACGACGCCACGCTATCGGGCAGGTACAGGCCGCGCACGCCGGGCCAGGCCCGGATGTTGATCGCCTGGTCAGTATCGCTGACATCGAGCCCATTGCGGGCCAGGCCATGGTCCTTGTAGCCGAGCGCCAGCACATCGGTCACCGTGGCGCTGGCTATGTCGATCTTGGCGAAGGCATTGTTTTCCTGCAGCGTGACCCAGGCCGTCTTGCTGTCGCCCGAGACGGCGATGTATTCGGGCTCGAAATCCTGCGCCGCATTCGCGCCGGGGCCATAGATGCGCACGCCCTTGGCGCGCAGCGCCGCTTCTTGTCCAACGAAGGCGGCAAAGCCGGCGGTCCTGACCACCGGCGCGGCGCTGTCGGCGACATCGATCACGCTGACCGATCCTTCCGGGTCGATCTGGTAATCATCGCTGGGTTCGCCTTCATTGGCGCTCAAGACGTATTTGCCATCGGGCGTAAACATCACCATGTCGGGCTGGGCACCGACGGCCACATGGCTGAGCAACTTCAGGTCGCTGGCCCGGTACAAGGCCATGCGGCCCGGATCGGTTTTTACCGGCGCTTCGATCGCAACGGCGACCAGGCCAGCTCGCACCGCGACGCTGTTGATGACGGAACCGGCCAGGATGGCCGTGGCATCGATGCGACCCAGCAGCGCCGGCTTGGTCGGATCGCGCAAATCCAGCACATCGACTGCGCCCGCCCTGGCATTGACGACGAAGGCGCGTTTGGAGGCCGGATCAAAGGCGGTGATTTCAGCTGCGCTGACCGCAAATTCACCGGCGCTGTAGGCGCCGATGCGCTCCAATTTCAAACTGGCAGGGGTCGCTTCGACCAGATCTGCATAGTCGGTGCTGCCTCCGCATGCAAGCAGCACGGCGCTCATGATGATGGAGCTCGCAAACAAGCGAACCGGCGCGCGGCGCAGCAATGGCAGTATTGATTTCAATGGAGATCCTGGGAAATGATGATGATTAATTACTCAGAATAAACGCTCAATGTGTCCTCGGCATGACATCGCCAATCGGGATTTTTCTTCGATCCCAGCAAGCCCCGCGCCGCAGGCACTTGCATGGCGCCGCACATCGATGCACGCCGTCCTTGCTGGCAGCCAATATCGGGAGTAAAGTCCGCTCTTTACACCTCAGTTGGAAACATATAGATGAATGACAAGGCAGTGCAGAATGCGTATTGGGACGATTGGCAGCGCGAGGCGCTGGCCGCCGGCGTGAAAACCCCGTTGGCCAAGCTCGGGATGGAAGTGTTGCGCGCGCATCGCAAGAACCGCTGGCCAGCAGAATTTCTCGGGCGCGAAGATGACGGCCCGCACATGCTCACCATCTGCCTGGAAGAGCCCGACGAGACCGAATTGCTGTTCATTGAAAACCTGTATCCCTACGATAATGCGCTGATCGAGGCTACCCGGGCCCGGCTCTTCCTCGATTGATTCGGCAGGCACTGGCATTGCCGGAAAATATGCAGCGCATTTGCTGCATCGACTTGCGCAGTGTCATAATGAAAGGCGCCCGATTGCGGCGCCACCGTTGGTGGTGTCGGGACATCACCATGCCGCGCCGCTGCGCGGCGAGTCAACCATGGAGTCAGGCATCATGAGCAAAGCACAAGACAGTAAAAAAGAAGGCAAGAAAGAACCGGTCAAGACCTTGAAAGAAAAAAAGGAAGCCAAGAAAGTCAAGAAAGAAGAGCGCAAACATCAATAAGCCAATCAGGCTATGACGATGGCACTGCGCAGCAAGCTTGCCTGCTGCGCTCTGGCGGTCGCCTGCTGCCTGCCGCCAACGGCGGCGCAGGCAGCGCCGTCGACCTTCGGCACGATCTTCGGCAATGCGCTGCTGTGCATCGACCAGGTCGAGCGCGCTTATTTCCACGAGTATCTGTCGGCTTCGTTCGGGCCAGCCTACAAGCGCGAAGGTGGCGCCGATTGGTTTCGGGTCGATGCCCGCTTGTGGGGCGTCGAAGTGACCGAAGCCATCGTCAGCGATGACAGCAGCGACTTGGTGTTTGTCGGCGCGGTGCTGGAAGCGACGCCGGAAGAACTCGACGTGGCCATAGCAAGCGCGGCCGGTGTGCGCCACATTGCAGTCGACCAGTCCGCCTTTCCGGTGCGTCAGGCCAGGCCAGGCAGCAAGATCGTCTACTTCAACACAAAATCGAAGATTTACTGCGCCAGATACAAGCCGCTGCCGCCCGAGTGACGTTGCTGCTCGAGTGACAGGACGGGCTAGCTCGATCCGTCGCATCCCAGAGGTTCCATGTACACGCAATTTTTCCATCTGAAGCAGCCGCCGTTTTCGATCGCCCCGGATCCGCGTTATCTGTTCATGAGCGAACGCCACCGCGAGGCGCTGGCGCATCTGCTGTACGGCGTGGGCAGCGGCGGAGGCTTCGTGCTGCTGACCGGGGAAATCGGTGCCGGCAAGACCACGGTCTGCCGCTGCTTCATGGAACAAGTCCCCGCGCATTGCAAGATCGCTTACATTTTCAATCCCAAGCTGTCGGTGGAAGACTTGTTGTCGTCGATCTGCGACGAATTCGGGATCGCGCAAGCCGGTGCCAGCGTGAAAGCCCACGTCGACGCGATCAACGCTTATCTGTTGACCAGTCACGCCCAGTCGCGCAACAACGTGCTGATCATCGATGAGGCGCAGAACCTGTCGGGCGACGTGCTGGAGCAGTTGCGCCTGCTGACCAATCTGGAAACGAGCGAACGCAAACTGCTGCAAATCATCCTGATCGGCCAGCCCGAATTGCGCACCATGCTGGCGCGCCCGGAACTGGAACAATTGGCGCAAAGGGTGATTGCGCGCTATCACCTGGGCGCGCTGGCGCAGCGCGAAGTGGGCAGCTACATCGCTTACCGACTGGCCGTGGCCGGCGGCGCTGCACTGCTGTTTCCGCCGCGCTTGCTGCGGCAGATCCACCGCATCAGCAAGGGTGTGCCGCGCCGCATCAATTTGCTGTGTGACCGCGCTCTGCTGGGCGCTTATGTCGAAAACCGGCAGCAGGTGACGCGCACCATCTTGCGCCGCGCCGGCGCCGAGGTATTCGGCAGCATGGCAGCGAAATCGGGTGTGCGCCGGATGCCGGCCTGGGCCTGGGCACTGTCTGGCGTGGCGGCGGGCGCCTTGATCAGCGGCGCCGCATTCTGGTTCGCAGGGCAACTTCCCGCTGCGCCCGCTGCCGTGCCGGCCAAGGTCGCTGCGATCGCGCAAACCGATCCCGACCTGCGCGCGCTGGCTGCCTTGTGGGGTGTCGCATTGCCTGCGGGCGAGCCTTGCCAGCAAGTCATCAAGCTCGATTTGCGCTGCCATCTGGGCAAGGGCGGGCTGGCCGAATTGCAATTGCTGGACCGTCCAGCCCTGCTCGCCGAGACGGGCGCATCCGGTGGCGCACCTGATGCAGTCTCGCATGCCTTGTTGATCGGCTTGAGCGATACCGAGGCCACGCTGCGCAGCGCCGGCTTGGAACAGCGCATCAGCCTGGAGGCGTTGCGCGCGCGCTTCGGCGATGTATTCGTGACCTTGTGGCGCGCACCATCGGATTGGCGCAATGAAATATCGCTCGGCGATCGCGGCGTTGACGTCGACTGGCTGGCCAGCCGGCTGGCGCATTGGGATGGAATGGCCGCCGCCGAGAAAAACCGGCCATTCGATCTCGCATTGCAAGCTCGCCTGCGCGCCTTCCAGACCAGCGAGAAACTCAATCCGGACGGCGTGGCCGGCCCCAGAACCCTGATCCGCCTGGTGCGTCAGGGCGGCGCCAGCGAACCGCGTTTGCTCAAGCCGAGTGCCACAGTGGCAGGGAAATGACATGTCTTACATACTCGAAGCACTGAAAAAAGCGCAAGCCGAACGCCAGCTGGGCAGTGTGCCCACCATCGATGCCGCGCCGTCCTACGGCAGCGCGGGGACGGCGCCGACAAACAAGCTGTTGTGGCTGGCGCTGCTGGTGCTGGCGCTGTTGCTGGGACTGCTGCTGTGGCGCCAGATGGAGATGCGCACACCGCCGCTGCTGACACCGGCCTTGGTCGATGCGCCGGTGCCTCAGATCAATCCGCCGACAGCTCAGGTCCATCCACCGCCGGCCGTGCCGAAGGCGGCCGAAGCAGCCAGGGCCGCGTCCAAGGCTGTGGCCGAAGCGCCGGCCAAGCCGCGTCAGGTGGCCGCAGCCAAACCGCAACCGCCCGCACCGGTTGCCGCGCCCGAGCCGGCGGTGCCCGCGCTACGTGAATTGCCGGAACCGATACAGCGCCAGATTCCCGCCATCGCGATCGGCGGCTATATCTATTCGAAAAATCCGGCCGACCGCTTGTTGTTGATCGATAAGTCGCTGCGCCGCGAGGGCGACGAATTGGCGCCCGGACTGGTGCTGGAAAAGCTGCAGCCGAGCGCGGCAGTCTTCAATTATCGGGGTTATCGCTACCGGGTTCCTTACTGAAATGCTGCTGCCATTTGGCGTGCTGGTCTCGTCCTTTTGCCGTGCTTCGATTCTCCGATGGCTCGGTATAATGGCGCCACCCTCTTGACCTCAGAAAGGCCGCTTCATGCAGCGAGCACTCCCCACGCTGGCGCGCAACGTCGTCGGCATCGTCGGCCGTTCCGGTAGCGGCAAAACCACATTGCTCGAATTTCTGGTCGCGCAATTGGCGGCCCGCGGCTTGCTGGTCAATATCATCAAGCATAGCCATCACGATCTGGAACTGGAGCCGGCGCACAAGGATAGTGCGCGCTTGCGCAGCGCCGGCGCGGCCGAAGTGATGGTGGCGTCGCCGTTTCGCTTCGCGATCATGCATGAGTTGCGCGGCGCACCAGAGTCGTCGCTGGAGCAGCAGATTGCGCGCCTGGCTCCGGCTGACCTGACCTTGGTCGAAGGTTTCAAAGCCTCTCCGGTGGCCAAGCTGGAAGTGTTGCGCTCTGCGCTGGGCCAGCCCGGGCGTTACCGTGAAGACCCCTACATCGTGGCTGTCGCTTCCGATTGCGTGGCACCGGCCGATTTGCCCGATGGCCTGGTCTGGCTGGACTTGAATGCGCCGCACAGCGTGCTGGCATGGCTGCTGCAGCATACCGGTTGATTCAATGTTGGAGCAGGCCTCAAGTATTTGCGCCAGCGGCCGATGACGATAAGACTATAGGGAGGAATCCATGGACATCACATCTATTGCACGTTTATCAAGCAGCATGGCAGAGACTGGCATCAAGCAGGAAGCCGGCATCGCGATGTTGAAAAAGGCGCAGGAAATCGAGACGACAACCGCTGCTGCATTGATCCAGGCATTGCCGAGTGTGTCGCCGCCACAAAATTTGCCTGCCAATCTCGGCAACACGATCAATACCAAGGCTTGAAATCAGTCGGCACCTGCGGCAAGAACGCAGTGGCGTCGATGCCGTTCTGGTAGTCAGTAAAAATATGTTTGAATCAGGTCGATATCGTGTCAACCCAGCCGTAACCGCTTGCGTTAATGCATCACGTAGAGTGCTTTTACGGATAACCCACAGGATACCAACATGAACAAATTGATCGCCGCCATCGCCGCCACCACTTTTGCAATGGGTTCAGCTTTTGCACAAGCGCCAGCGGCCGCTCCAGCTGCTCCAGCGGCAGCGCCAGCCGCTGCTGGCGTGGCAACGCCGGTGCACAAGGCTGCCAAGAAGTCGACCCACAAGAAAGCGCACAAAGCGCCAGCAGCCAAGAAAGCCGCTCCCGCAGCCTGAGTCTTTGGCTATACTGTGGGCGTGCATGCGCCCACGCCGAGCAAGCCTGGAAACGCCGCGAGGTGTCCCGGGCTTTTTCGTCTGCGATGCACCTGTTGCTTTGATTGCATTATTCCTGATCGGTGTGCTATGTCAGTATCAAGCCGGTCTTGCTATCTTGTTTTTCCATCCCGCTCGAGCCAGGAGAATCACCATGAACCAGCGTCAAGCCTTGATCGCGGCAGCATTGGCTGCCATGTGCGCCACCAACACCACGGCATCGGTCGCCGCCGCCGACACTGAACCATGCTACGGCGTCGCCAAGGCCGGTCAAAACGATTGCTCGTCAGCCAGCGGCTCCCATTCCTGCGCCGGTCAGGCCAGCGTCGACATGAGCCTCGACGAGTGGAAATACGTGGCCAAGGGCACCTGCGAACAAGTGGGTGGAAAATTGACGGCGCCACCAAAGTAATCAGAGCGGGCAGGATGTGGCCATCGTTGAATCTGATCGGCTTGGCGTCGGCGTCGGATTGCGCGCTGCGCACTACCGCCAATTCCTGCTGCAGCGACCCAAGCTGGGCTGGCTCGAAGTCCACACTGAAAATTATCTGAGCCAAGCCGGTTTCGACTGGCATGTGCTGCAACAATTGCGCGCCGATTATGCCTTTAGCCTGCACGGAGTCGGGCTAGGCCTGGGTTCGGCGCGCGGCTTTTCGACCGACCATCTGGAGCGCGTGCGCAGCCTGGTCGAGCGCGTCGAGCCGGCGCTGGTATCCGAGCATCTGAGCTGGGGCGCGGTCGCAGACTTGCACCTCAACGATTTGCTGCCGCTGCCATTGAACGAGGCTGCACTCGACTTGTTGTGCCAGCGCGTGCAGCAGGTGCAGGAAACGCTGAAGCGCCCGATTCTGCTGGAAAATGTGTCGACTTATCTGCGCCATCATGACGATGCGATGAGTGAGGCGCAGTTTCTGGCTGCCTTGGCGCGCCGCACCGGTTGCAGCTTGTTGCTCGATATTAATAACTTGTACGTGAACCAGTGCAACCACGGTGAAGATGCGTTGGCGGCGATCGCGGTGATCGGTGTCGGCATGGTGGGCGAAATCCATCTGGCTGGCCATCTGGTCACGCCGCATGCGGTGATCGATCATCACGGAGCGACGGTGGCGCAGCCGGTGTGGGACTTGTACCGGGCGGCGCTGGCCCGCTTCGGGCAAGTGCCGACTTTGATCGAATGGGATACCGATATTCCGGCGCTGGAAATATTGCTGGGCGAAGCGCACAAGGCCGAGCTGATCGCGCTCCACCATGCTCCGCTTGCCAGGCGCCTTGATGTCATCGAATGCGGGCCGCAGCGCAGCGTGCAAGATGATGCGCTGGCCAACGCGCAGCAATCATTTGCCCACGCGCTGTTTGTCCCGGGCGAGTCCGGCCTGGCGCTGGCGCAATTCAACGGCGAGGCCGAGGTCAGAGGGCAGCGTTTTGCCCTGTATCGCGGCAATTTGACGGCGACCTGGGAAAAGACGCTGGCCAACGCTTATCCGGTGCTGCTCTTGCTGGTGGGGCAGGAATTCTTTGGCGCCCTGGCGCGCGCCTATGGCCGGCAGCACCCATCCGACAACGGCGACTTGAACTTGTTTGGCCGGCATTTTTCTCCATTTCTGGCCAGCTTTGTCCATGTCGCCGACTATCCGTATCTGCCCGAGATGGCCAGGCTGGAATGGACGCTGCACTGTGCCCATCGCGCCGCCGATGCGGTCGGCATCAGCGGCGCCGAGCTCGCGGCATTGCCGATCGAGGCATTGCCCCTGGCGCTGCATCCGGCTTGCCAGTTGCTGCAATTCGAATGGCCGACGCTGGCGCTGTGGCGAGCGCACCAGAGCGCAGATCCCGGTCAGCCGTTTCCGCAGATGGTACGCACACCCGGCAGGGCGCTGGTGGTGCGCGTTTTATGGCGCCCTGACGTGCTGGAATTGACCGACGCCGGGCACGCAGCGTTGTCGGCGTTGGCGCAAGGTCAATGCCTTGGCGCCGCGCTCGACGCCGCGTTCGATATCGATGAGGGCTTTGACGTGGCGGCCCATTTGCAACAATGGCTGGCGCACTCGGTGCTCATTGCGCCATGGCAGTGAGTACCGCGTCAGTATGGTTTCAGCTCTGGCGCTGGAACGAGCGCAGCAACTTGGCTTCACCGCTGCGGTCGTCGAACAGTTCATTGGCGACCCTGGTGGCGGCGATCATCGAAGCCAGGCGCGTATCCTCGCAGCGCGTCAATGCTGCGCCAGCCATCTGCAGTGCATCGGTCAGTTTGACGCGCGTGCTTTGGCACAGCAGACAGGTGCTTTGCTCGGTATTGTTGAGCAATTGCTGCGCGCTTTCGATCACTTGGCTCAGATCGAATATCAGCTCTTGCTGATGGCCGTGTTCAGGATTGTTCATCGCCGCTCCATTCCCCAAGTTATAGTTGGTTGACTATAAACGAGGATGCGGGAGTCATATAGGCGTTAACGCAAGGCGTACTCTGCTACCGATCTTCATTTTCGCTGCCAGCGACGACATTGACGCGCACATCGCCGATGCCCACCACCTGGCCCGCGCGAATCTTGCATGTCTTGCGCAATTCTTTTTTTCCGTCGACCGATACCACGCCGCTCGCGACCAGCATTTTTCCAGCTCCGCCGCTGTCGCACAAGCCCGACAGCTTCAACAACTGGTTCAGTTCGACGTATTCGCCATTCAAATCAAAACTCATTTTTTGCATTTCGTCCTCCATGGTTCATGCCTGTTTTGTTCGTGTCTGTTTTCAACAAGCGCAGTGTAGCGATATTTCAGCGCCGTGGTGGCCAGTTGTGACCATCTGTGCCATGGTCAGTGCTGATGGGTTCAGGTATTTCCCGCGCCTGGGCGGGTCATCGCCAGCGGGACTATCCATGCATCGAATTGCTCGGGTGTCACGAAGCCGAGCGCCAGCGCCGATTCCTTCAGTGTCAAGCCTTGATGCTGCGCATGCTTGGCGATCCGGGCGGCGCGATCGTAGCCGATATGGGGCGTGAGCGCAGTCACCAGCATCAGCGAGCGCTCCATCAGTTCTGCGATGCGCTCGCGTCGGGGCTCGATGCCGCGCACGCAATGCTGTTCGAAGCTGCGCATGCCGTCGGCCAGCAGGCGCGCGCTTTGCAGAAAATTATGCGCAATCAAGGGTTTGAAGACATTCAATTCGAAGTTGCCGGAAGCGCCGCCGAACGTGATCGCGACATCGTTACCGAACACCTGGCAGCACAACATCGTCAGTGCCTCGCACTGGGTCGGATTGACCTTGCCCGGCATGATCGAGCTGCCCGGTTCATTTTCCGGGATCGCAATCTCGCCCAGGCCCGAGCGCGGACCCGATGCCATCCAGCGCACATCGTTGGCGATTTTCATCAACGCCGTGGCCAGCGTCTTCAGTGCGCCGTGGGCGGCGACCAGCGCATCGTGCGCTGCCAGTGCGGCAAATTTGTTGCTGGCGCTGGCGAATGGCAAGCCGGTCGCCGTGCCCAGTTGCGCCGCGATCCGGTCGCCAAATTGAGCATGCGCATTCAAGCCTGTGCCCACCGCAGTGCCGCCGGCGGCCAGTTGCAGCAGCGGTGGCAGCGCTTGTTCGATGATCTGCACCGAAAAATCGAGCTGGGCAACATAACCTGAAAACTCTTGTCCCAGAGTCAAGGGCGTTGCGTCTTGCAAATGGGTGCGCCCGATCTTGACGATGTCGGCAAATGCCGTCGCCTTGGCGTCCAGACTCTGGCGCAACTGGCGCAGCGCAGGCAGCACGGCATTGGCCACCGCCAGCGCGGCCGCCACGTGGATTGCGCTCGGAAAGATGTCGTTCGACGACTGGCCCAGGTTGACGTCGTCGTTCGGGTGCAGCAGGCGCTGCTCGCCGCGCACGCCACCCATCAGTTCGGAGCCGCGGTTCGCCAGCACCTCGTTCATGTTCATGTTGGTCTGGGTGCCGGAACCGGTTTGCCAGAGCGCGAGTGGAAATTCGTCACCGTGGATGCCGCTTTGCACCTCGTCGGCCGCTTGCATGATGGCCGTCGCTTTTTGCTCGCTCAGCAGCCCCAGATCGGCATTGACCCGGGCTGCGGCATGCTTGGTCAGCGCCAGCGCAGCAATCAGTTCGGGCGCCATGCGTTCGCTCGAGATGTGAAAGTGTTCGAGCGAGCGCTGGGTCTGGGCGCCCCACAAACGCTCTGCTGCGACCTCGATCGGACCAAAGCTGTCGCTCTCGGTTCTGTTTTTTGTGTCATTGGTGTTCATTATTGCGTGCCTTTCTTTTTCCTTCTGATAGGGCCCAGTGTACTCTCCGAGTAAAAAAACGCCCGGACTGTACATTTTCAGTTTTCTGCCGTTATATAGTGCACGGCAGTAATTATTCGGCTTCAGCCGCCTCGATCACGATTCGGAATCAGCACCATGCAACGCAAAAAATCTACCCATCGCATCACTTTTTTCATCTTGCTCGCTTGCAAGGGATGGGCTGGCGCTGCGCTGTTGCTGCTGTTGGCTGGCCAGGCCGCAGCGGCCGAACTCGGTGACGTGACCGTGCATTCCTTTGCCGGCCAGCCTTTGGTGGCAGACATCGCATTGACGGCGCTGACGCCCGATGAATTGACCCGTTTGCAAGTGCGGTTGGCGTCGCCCGATGTCTATCGCGCTGCCAATGTGCGCATCCACCCGGCTTTGGCTTCGCTGCGGATGACGGTGATGCAGGAAGAGGGCCAGCGCCAGTTCGTCCATATCACCACGCGGCAAGCGATCGATGCCGATTATCTGCACCTGTTTCTGGAGCTGAGCGCGGGCGAGCGGCACAGCGTGCGTGCCGTCACCATCTGGTTGAGTGCCAAGCCGGCGCCGGTGGCGCCGACCGTTTTGGTAGCGCCTGTTGCCCCGGTGGCGCTTGCTCCAGCGGCGCCAGTGATCGCGCCAGCGCCTGATGCGGTGCGTGTCGCACTTGAATCCAAGCCGGCATCCAATCCAAAGTCGGCATCGGATGCCAAGCCAGCGCCAAAGGCAAAGCCGGCCCCAAAGCCGATGCCCAAGCCCTCGCTTGAAGCCGAGCAAAGCCGGGAGCGCGCCGAACAGCAAAGCCGTGACAACGCTGCGCTCGACATCGAAAATGCCGGATTGCGCTCGAAGCTGGAAACGTTGGAAGCAAAAGTCACGGTCTTGCAACAAATTCAAACTGCCCGATTGTTGGCTGCCATGCCGATGCCAGCACCGGTGGCGGTTCGCACCGGTTTGCCATCCTGGGTCGCCGGCGCATCAGTTCTGTTGCTGTTGATCGTATCGGGTGTGCTGGCATTTCTATACCGCAAGAAAATCAGCGGATCGCGCCCCTGGGTGGCGCTGAGCAAGCGGCTGCGGCGCAAGGCGGCGCCTGCAGCACCTGCAGCTCGGATCGAGCCGGTTGAAACCGAATAGGCTGGCGCGCAGCGGTGACCGCCTTGGCGTTTATTGTTCGCGCTGCGGCGCTTGCATGATGTTCGACAATTGCTTGATCCACGGCTGCGTGCTGTTGCGAATTTCGCGGTCGTTGGCCAAAATCTGTTTCAGAAGGTCGATCTTGCGCAGCCGGGCAGCGCCATCGAGCGGTGCAATCGGGCCGTTGGCATCGTTGCGCGCAGCGGCGCATTGACGCTCGAGTCGGGTCAAATCAGCCCAGTCGCTGGAGCGGGCAGCCGCCACCATTTGTTGGGTCAATCCCGCAATATTTTCATACATTGAAATCACTTCGCTGCCGGTCATGAGCACACCCTGGGCTAAAAATGAAAAAGATCCCGCTAGTCCGATTTGTAACGACGACACTTTTCAAAACTTGAGGATTTTTTTCAAAATAATTTAAAATAATCGATCAGCAAGCCATCTTTCGATCTGACACCGGCTTGCTGGCAAGAAAAATCAACTGAAAACATGACACAGACACCCGAAGAAATCGCTCGCGCCACGCGCCTGACGCTCGATTATTATGACCGCCATGCGCAGCAATTTTTCGAAGGCACGCACGATCATGATGTCGGTCAAAACATTGCTGCCTTGCTCGCTGCGATCGAGGCCAGTGCGCCCTACGCAATACTCGATCTCGGTTGCGGCCCGGGGCGCGATCTGGCCGTGTTCGCAGGGCTGGGACATCAGGCGATCGGCGTCGATGGCTCGGCGCGTTTTGCCGAGATGGCACGCGCTGCCAGCGGCTGCGAGGTGTGGCAGCAAGACTTCACCAGGCTCGATTTGCCGCTGGCGCGCTTCGACGGCGTGTTCGCCAATGCGGCGCTGTTCCATGTACCAAGCGCAGCGCTGCCGCAAGTGCTGCTTGCACTGCATGCGACGTTGAAGCCGGGCGCGGCCTTGTTCAGCTCGAATCCGCGCGGGCAAAACCAGGAAGGCTGGAATGGCGAGCGCTATGGCAGTTATTACGACTATCCGACCTGGAGCCAATTCATGGCAGACGCCGGCTTTCGCGAAGTGCTGCATTATTACCGTCCGCCCGGTTTGGCGCGCGAGCATCAACCGTGGCTCGCCGGCGTGTGGCGCAAGCCGAGGTAAACAAGGTTGTCATTGCGAATCTTGTCGTTACATCATCGCTGTGTTCGGTGCCGCACTGAACTGATGGCCCGATCCGGTTAAGCTGGTCTTGTCATGGCGAACCATGCTTTGCGCGGTTTCGGCAACGAATTTCAGCAAACCAATGAACAAGGAGATTTCAATGAACAAGGATCAAGTCAAGGGCGCAGTCAAGGATATCGGCGGCAAGGTTCAGGAAGAAGTTGGCAAGTTGACCGGCAGCGAAGAGCAGCAAGCGAAGGGCCTGGCGAACCAGATCGAAGGCAAGGTACAGCAAAAGGTCGGCGACTTGAAGGAAGCGCTGAAGGATGTGACGAAGGACGTCACGAAGGATGAAAAGCAGTAAGTCGCTGCAACGCTGGTTTGCAGCATTGCTTCTGTCCAACAACAGCCGCATTGCGTCTGCCCAACTTCAGCCGCATTGCGGCTGAAGTTGTTTGCGGCTTCAGTGCGGCGTATCGGGCTGCAGGTGTTGTTTGAAAAACGACATGATCATCCCGTACACGTGGCGCTGCTCGGCGCGCGACGACATGCCGTGCTTTGCCCCAGGGTAGGTCATCAGGTCGAACTGCACGCCGCGTTGAACCAGCGCCGCGATCATGCGCGTGGTGTTGGAAAACAGCACGTTATCGTCTGCCATCCCGTGCATCAGCAGCAATGGCGAGCGCAAGCCA
>CANFGA010000016.1 GCA_947446335.1 Oxalobacteraceae bacterium
ATCGGGACAATGAAGCCCAGGCCGATCCAGCGGGTACGCTACCGGATGCAGGCCAGGCGCACCTGTTTCATGTCCACGATACCGGCGAGCACTTTCTCGATGCCATCCATCTTCAGCGTCAACATGCCGTCAAGAATAGCCGCCGCCTGCAACTGGGCCATGTGCGCATGCTCCTGGATCAACTGCTTCACCTTGTCGGTGCCAACCATCAATTCATGCAAGCCGACGCGCCCCTTGTAACCCTGATTGCAGCGCTCGCAACCGTGCGCCTGGTAAAGCGTGAAAGCACCGGAGTTGTCGCCATACTGCGCGATCCACGCCTGGCGCACCTGCTCTCTGACGAAGCCGATATCGGCATCGCTCTGTTGCATTTCCTGGCAATATTCGGACAGCATGTCCTCGATCTCGAGCGCCGACGCAAGGTGCGCCTTCCTGCAATGCAGGCACAGGCGCTTGACGAGGCGCTGCGCCAGCATGCCGAGCAAGGCGTCGGCAAAATTGAATGGATCCATCCCCATGTCGAGCAGGCGCACAATCGATTCGGGCGCGCTGTTGGTATGCAGCGTGGACAGCACCAGGTGGCCGGTCAAGGAGGCCTCCAATCCGATCGCAACGGTTTCCTTGTCGCGCATTTCGCCAACCATGATGATGTCAGGATCGGCACGCAAGAAGGACCGGATCACGGTCGCGAAATCGAGCCCGGCCTTGCGATTGACTTGTACCTGGCGCAAGCCCTTTTGCATGATCTCGACCGGATCTTCAGCCGTCCATATCTTGCGATCGAAGGTATTGAGATGGCTCAGCACCGAATGCAGCGTCGTCGTCTTGCCGGAACCGGTGGGACCGCAGACAAAGAAAATGCCATACGGCTTGTCGATCACCATCTTGAGCCGGCGCAAGTTATGCGGCAATATGCCCAACTGCTCCAGCGGCATCGGTTCACCGCTCGACAATATGCGCATCACCACGTCTTCGACGCCTCCCGACGATGGAATGCACACCACTCGCAACTCGATGTCGAGCGGCCCGTACTTCCTGAATTTGATCTTGCCATCTTGCGGCTTGCGATGCTCGGAGATGTCGAGTTCACACATGATCTTGATGCGTACCAGCAGCGCGTTACGGTAAAGGCCAGGAATTTCGATATAGGGCTCCAGCGATCCATCCTTGCGAAACCGGATCAGCGTCTTTTCCTTGCCAGAACCAGGTTCGATGTGGATGTCGGAGGCACCCTGCCGATGCGCATCGACGATGATCTTGTTGACCAGCTTGACCAGTTCATTCTCGACTGCGGCGCTGACATCGATAGCAAGATCGGCCTCTTCATCGCCGCCCTTCATGTTCAACAACAGGTCATCGACTGAACCGGCATCCCCGGCGATGCCAAAGAATTGATCGACCGTCAGCTTGAATTCGCGATTGGTGGTGACACGGTATAGAAGTTTTGCCTTGGGAAAAACATTATTGACAACGCGCGAATTTTTCAACTGATCCGGATCGAGCGCCAGGATCAGCAGACCTTCCTGGCTGCCATCGATCAACAGCCATCCATTGTGCTCGGCGAACTCGCGCTTGACGTTTTTCAGCAGTGCAATCGGCTTGATTCGCTCGGATTTGAACGGTTCGTAGGGAATGCCAAAAAAGCGCCCCAAAGCGGCACCGATCAAAGGCAGCTTGATGTGAAATTCGCTCAGCAAAACCTGCTCGATGTCGCTGCCGGCCGCTTCTGCACGGCGCCGCGCGATTTCAAGATCGGCGCTGGAAAGCATCCCGTCGTCGGTCAGAAAGTGATATTTCGAGCGCGGCCGGACCATCGCTTCCAATGCTGGCGCCAAGGCGCTGCTGTCTGGCTCTATGCCCGGCTCTTGCTCGTGCGCCAGATTGCCAGATGGCCCGGGCGGGTGCGGATCGACCTTGGTCGTGGCTTGCTTGAAGCGCAGAGAAAAATCTTGAAGCATAGGAGGATTCCATGGCTGCCATGCAAAGAAGTGCAGCGACCCACGCGCACCGGTCATGTCAGAATAGCATCCGGGTAACAGATTGCGCTTGATGTGGCGCCACAGTTCTGGCCGTCGGGCAAGGACGAAAAAATGCAGGAGGGGGATGGTGCGTCAGGAGGGGCTCGAACCCCCGACCCATGCCTTAGAAGGGCATTGCTCTATCCAGCTGAGCTACTGACGCGTAGAACGAAACATGATGCTCAAGTATTGCGATCAAATCGCTGCACGCAAAAAAACGGGCTGTCATTTCTGACAGCCCGCTTGCAAATTGGTCGGAGTACAAGGATTCGAACCTTGGACCCCCTGGTCCCAAACCAGGTGCGCTACCGGGCTGCGCTACACTCCGAAGACGAGATAATAACCCTGATCGTCATTTTCGTCAAGGGTTCGCAATAGATAAGCCCACAATCGATAGCCTCACAATCGATGACATTGCAAGTCATAGCCAGTCTATTGAGCGACCTTGTCGGCGATACGGCGTGCCATTGCTGCGGCTTGCTCGGCATCCCTCGCTTCGACCATGACGCGAATCAAGGGCTCGGTGCCCGATGCTCGAATCAGCACCCGGCCCTGTTCGCCCAGTTCGCGCTCGACCTGTTCCTTCTCGCTGACCATGGCCTGGTTTTGCTGCCAGTCAAATCCGGGCGCGACCTTCAGATTGAGCAGCGTTTGCGGAAACAACACCAGTTTGCTGGTGCACTGTTGCAAGCTCTTGCCGCTGCGCTTGAGCGCCGACAATACTTGCAGCGCCGACACGATGCCGTCACCGGTGGTGTGCTTGTCGAGGCACAGCAAATGACCCGACCCTTCGCCGCCGAGTATCCAGCCGCGCTCATTCATCACTTCCAGCACATAGCGATCGCCCACCTTGGCGCGCGCGAAGCCGATCCCCATTTCCTTGAACGCCACCTCCAGCGCCATGTTGGTCATCAAGGTGCCCACTGCGCCCGGCACCGGTCCGGTCGCGAGCCGATCCATGACCATCAGATACAGCAATTCATCGCCGTTATACAAGCGGCCATTCGAGTCGCACATGATCAAGCGATCGGCATCGCCATCGAGCGCGATACCCAGATCGGCGCCATGCGCCAGCACCGCTGCTGCCATCGCACCGGGCGCCGTCGCGCCGAAACCGGCGTTGATATTGAAGCCATCGGGCTTGTTGCCAATCGAGATGACTTCGGCGCCGAGTTCGTGAAATACGTGCGGCGCGATATGGTAGGCGGCGCCATGGGCGCAATCGACAACGATCTTCAAGCCGCGCAGATCGAGTTCATTCGGAAAGGTGCTTTTGCAAAATTCGATGTAGCGCCCTTGCGCATCGTCGAGGCGCCTGGCGCGGCCCAGCTTCTCGGACGCCACGCAGAGCATCGGCAGATCGAGCGCGGCTTCAATTTCCTGCTCGACGGCATCGGGCAATTTGGTGCCCTGGTGCGAAAAGAATTTGATGCCGTTGTCATGATACGGATTGTGCGAAGCGGAAATGACAACCCCGGCAGCGAGGCGCAGCGCCCGGGTCAGATAGGCAATCGCCGGCGTGGGCATCGGCCCGGCCAGCATCACATCGACTCCGGCAGCGGCAAAGCCTGCTTCCAGCGCTGCCTCGAGCATGTAACCGGAAATGCGCGTGTCCTTGCCGATCAATACGGTCGGCCTGGACTTCGACGACTGGGCATGGGCCAGCACCTTGCCTGCGGCATAGCCCAGACGCATGACGAAATCGGGCGTGATCGGAGCAACCCCGACCAGCCCACGAATGCCATCGGTACCAAAATATTTGCGAGCCATTTTTTCTCCCTGATTGATTTTTTTAGTGTGCCGCGCGCCAGACCTTGAGCGCGTCGACTGTCTCGCTGACATCGTGCACCCGCACGATGTCAGCGCCATTGCTTGCTGCGACGAGAACGCCAGCCAGGCTGCCGGCCAGGCGCTGCTCGACCGGTTTCCCGGTGACGGCGCCCAGCATCGACTTGCGCGACACCCCCGCCAGCAGCGGCAAGTCGAGTTCCAAGCGGATCTGCGCCAACGCCTTCAGCAGAGCGAAATTGTGCTGCGTCGTCTTGCCGAAACCAAAACCGGGATCGATGCACAGGCGCTGCCGGTCGATGCCGGCCGTCGCCAGCGTTGCCACCCGCTCGTGCAGGAAATCGATCACCTGGCGCACGACATCGGTATATTGCGGCAAGTCCTGCATCATGGCTGGCGTATTTTGCATGTGCATGATGCACAGCGCGCAGTCGCTGTCACGCACGGCATCGACCGCGCCGGGTGCACGCAAACCATTGATATCATTGATCATGTCGACGCCGGCAGCGATCGCCTCGCGCATCACTTCAGGCTTGCAAGTATCGATCGAGAGCGCCTTGCCACAGTCGCGCAGCGCATACAGCACCGGCATGACGCGCTCGAGTTCTTGCTGCAATGGCAAGCTTGGCGCCCCGGGCCGGCTTGACTCGCCGCCGATGTCGATGATGTCGACGCCATCGGCGATCATTTGCTCGGCCCGCGACAGTGCACTGTCGAGCAACTGAAATTGCCCGCCATCGGAAAACGAATCGGGCGTGACATTGAGTATCCCCATCACCAACGGAGACTGTGTATCAAGCGGGAAGTCAAATCGTCCGAATTGCAGTTTTTTTTGCATTTGAAATCTCAAGAAAGCTGGCCGCAGCGCGGTAACGAAAAAGGGCGGGGATCGCTCCCCGCCCTTTGCTTTGTCAGCCTTGCTGGCTGAACTGACTATCTCAGGCTGGCGCCGTCACGTTTGGCGAAATGCCGCCCGCACCGTTGTCGCCCGAATTGCGTCGTGGAGGAATACCGGCCTTCGGCAGGCGTGGCTCGAGGCCGGCCATGATGTCATTGATCTGGTCTGCATCGATGGTTTCCCATTCCAGCAGCGCTTTGGTCATTTTCTCGACCTTCTCGCGATTTTCTTCCAACAGTTTGCGCGACAGCGCGTACTGGGTATCGAGTATGTTGCGGATCTCGGCATCGACTTTTTGCTGAGTCGCTTCGGAAATCGTTTTTGCTGCGCCACCAAAGAAGCCTTCTTGCTGGCTGTCTTCATAGACCATCACGCCCATGCTGTCGGACATGCCGAAGCGGGTCACCATCGAGCGCGCCAACTTGGTGGCACGCGAAAAGTCGTTCGATGCACCGGTCGACATCTGGCCAACGAAAATCTCTTCAGCGATGCGGCCACCGAACAGGATCGAGATCTCTTCCAGCATCTTGTCCTTGTAACCGCTCAGCGAATCGTGCTCCGGCAATTGCCAGGTCAAGCCCAGTGCATAGCCGCGCGGCATGATCGTGACCTTGTGCACGGGATCGGCTTTCGGCAGCAACTTCGCCACCACTGCGTGACCGGACTCATGGTAAGCAGTATTGCGACGCTCTTCTTCACGGATGACCATCGACTTGCGTTCAGGACCCATGTAAATCTTGTCCTTGGCATCCTCGAAATCCGACATCTCGACCACGCGCTTGCTACGCCGCGCTGCAAACAGCGCCGCTTCATTGACCAGGTTGGCCAGATCCGCGCCGGAAAAGCCCGGCGTGCCGCGTGCCAGAATATCGGCCTTGACATCGGCGCTGATCGGGACCTTGCGCATGTGTACATTCAGGATCTGCTCGCGGCCACGGATGTCAGGCAAGCCGACGGTGACCTGGCGATCGAAACGACCAGGACGCAACAGAGCCTTGTCCAGCACATCGGCGCGGTTGGTTGCAGCGACCACGATGACGCCCGAGTTCGGTTCAAAACCGTCCATCTCGACCAGCAACTGGTTCAAGGTCTGCTCGCGCTCGTCGTTACCGCCGCCCATGCCGGCGCCGCGGTGACGACCGACGGCATCGATCTCATCGATGAAGATGATGCAAGGCGAATGCTTTTTCGCATTCTCGAACATGTCGCGCACGCGCGATGCGCCCACGCCGACAAACATTTCAACAAAGTCGGAACCGGAGATCGAGAAGAAAGGCACTTTCGCTTCACCCGCAATCGCCCGTGCCAGCAGCGTCTTGCCGGTACCCGGAGGACCTACCATCAGCACGCCGCGTGGAATGCGACCGCCGAGCTTCTGGAATTTGGTTGGATCTTTCAAGAAGTCGACGACTTCGTTGACTTCTTCTTTTGCTTCATCGCAGCCAGCCACGTCGGCGAAAGTCACCGTGTTCGTGGTCTCGTCCATCATCCGCGCTTTTGATTTACCGAAGGAAAATGCTCCGCCCTTGCCGCCACCTTGCATTTGACGCATGAAGAAGATCCAGACCCCGATCAACAAAAGCATCGGAAACCATGAAACAAAAATCTGTTGCAGGAACGATGGCTCTTCCGGCGGCTTGACGTCGAAACGCACACCGTTTTCACGCAGGTCGCCGATCAAGCCGCGATCGAGGAACGTGGCGATCGTGCGCACTTTGGTGTCATCGATGCGTGTGGCGGTGATGTTGCCGCCTTCAATCAAGACATTCTTGATGCGCTTGGCCTTGACGTCGTCCAGCAAATCGGAATAAGCGATCGCCTTGCTGCCGCCCGCAGCGCTCTGGGTATCAAATTGCCGGAACAGCGTGAATAAGAGCAGGGCAACGACGACCCATATGGCAGATTTGGAAAACATGTTGTTCACGAAAACTCCTTGGATGCGATATGCATCTATTACCTATAGCAGAAATACGATTTTACTCGCAATAAGCCAGCAGCAGCACAGAGCTGCTGATTCGTGCGCATAAAAAAAACGATTTACCTGAAAGCGCGGCAAGCCTGCCATGCAGCGCATCGCGTTCAGCCGCTCTTCCCTCATCGGATGTGCGGCTGAACGGTTCAAATATCAAGGGCAGAATCGTCGACGAGGACTTTATTTTCAATCGGATGCTTCAAGCCTCGGCCCAGCAGAAAGATTTCCGACGACTTGTCGCGGCTGGCTTTGGGCTTTTTTTGCGCCACGGCCTTGAATTCGGAGCGGAACTTCTCGACGATCTGACTGTAGCCGGTGCCATTGAAACACTTCACCAGCAACGCGCCCGACGGTTTCAAATGCATTTGTGAAAACTCGACCGCGAGATCGATCAAATGCTCCATCCGCGCCGCGTCCGCACTGGCGATGCCCGACAGATTGGGCGCCATGTCGGACAAGACGACGTCGGCCTTGCGTCCGGCCAGCAACACTTCGAGTTGACGCAACACGCGCGCTTCGCGAAAGTCGCCCTGGATGAAATGGACATCGGCGATCGGCTCCATCGGCAGCATGTCGAGGCCGATGATGATGCCTTCGATGCCACCGCCCTCCTTGCCAGCGAGCTTGCGGCGGGTATATTGGGCCCAGCTGCCAGGAGTGCAACCGAGGTCGACGATCACCTGGCCCGGCTTGATCAGTTTTTCATCCTCATCGATTTCCTTGAGCTTGTAAGCGGCCCGGGCACGATAGCCCTCTTTCTGCGCCAACTTCACATAAGGATCGTTTATGTGGTCGTGCAACCAGTTTTTGTTTAATTTCTTCTTTGCCATTCGCGTAGAATACTGCTTTTAAGGGAATACTATAAATATTATGTTAAAACTTACACCCGTGGAGCGCAGCGCACTGCGCGCCGAAGCACACGCGCTGAAGCCGATCGTCATCATAGGCGAAGCGGGCTTGACCCCTGCCGTACTCAAGGAAATCGACCTGGGCCTGGATTCGCACGGACTGATCAAAGTCCGCGTATTCGGCGACGACCGCGAAGCGCGAGTTGGGATGTATGCGACCATTTGCGACAATCTTGGTGCCGCACCGATACAACATATAGGCAAGCTGCTGGTTCTGTACCGTCCGAAAAAAGAAGTTATCAAGGAGCGCAGCACCCGTAGCGGCAAGGGCATGCGCGAAGTGACCATCGTCAAGGCCAGCGCCAGTGGCACCAAGCGCCCTTCCGTGACCAAGGTCATGATCAAAGGCAATGAACGCGTCACCGAAGGCGGTTCGATCAAGCGTGCCAAGCCGCGTCAATCCAGCCCGAAGAAAAGCGCACTGGGCAGGAAGTAAGCGCACTGTGCTGAACCGCAGGCGCAGCGCCGGCGGTTCGGCACGTTTGATTTCACCTTCAGCAACGCGCCCAACTCAGCGCATCTTCCATACCAGCACACCCGCCAGCAAACTCTGCACCATGAAAATGATGCTGGAGACGCCGTGCAGCATGCCAAAACGGGCCTTTTGCGCCGACTCCATCACACCGCCGGCACCGGCTGCTTCGCGCAGCGCAGCCATCATCGGCTGCAGCCCGAAGTGCACCACCAGCGTGCCAAACAAGATCGCCAGCGCCAAGACCAGCAAGGTGCGGCGCGCCTCGGTCTCGACCATCTTCATCTGCAGCAGCACCAGCAACAGCACGGCGCACGCAATCGACAGCCAGGCCTGGCTGCGAAACATGCTGGCCGCCACCGTTCCCGCCAGCACCCGGTCCGACAGCGTCGCAAACAGCGTGGGGGCGACCAGATAGCCGACCGTCCACAGGCTGCCGGCCCACAGCGCGGCAATCAGGCACCGGATGCGCGCTTGCCACATCAGATGTACAGCACTTTCAAAATCTCGTATTCGCGCGGGCCGGACGGCGCCTGCACTTCGACGACATCGCCGGCATATTTTCCGATCAGGGCGCGCGCGATCGGCGACGTGACCGAGACCTTGCTCATTTTCAAATCCGCCTCATCGAGGCCGACGATCTGATAGGTCACCTTGGTGCCGGACTCCAGGTCTTCCAGATGGACCGTGGCCGCAAAGACGACACGCCCTTCCGCGTCGAGCGTGGTCGGGTCGATGATCTGGGCTGCGCCGAGTTTGCCTTCCAACTCGGAAATGCGGCCTTCGACGAACGATTGACGCTCCTTGGCGGCATCGTACTCCGCGTTTTCGGACAAGTCGCCGTGCGAACGCGCTTCGGCGATCGCATCGATGACGATGCGGCGTTCTTTGGTCTTCAAGTGATGCAATTCCACTTTCAAGAGTTCTGCACCATATTTGGTCAATGGAACTGAGGTCATGTTTTTTCTACAATCTGCTGAATGAATGAATCGCACCGGCCCTATCAAGTGAAAACCACAGAGGCCGCACGATATCATCGTGCGGTGCTCTGTGGTTCACTGTGGCTCAGGTGTGGCTGAGAACTACAATGGCCTAGTGTAAGGTTTTATGCAAGCCTTGTAAATCGTAGACACGCAACTCGTCGATATAACGAATGCCTTCGACTGCCGCCTCGGCGCCCGCGATCGTCGTGTACGTGGTCACGCCAGCGGCCAGGGCCGAGGTGCGGATCGCACGCGAATCGATGATGGCACTGCGTTTTTCCTCTACCGTATTGACCACCAGCGCGATTTCGCGGTTCTTGATCATGTCGACCACGTGCGGACGGCCTTCGATGACCTTGTTGACCGGGGTCACCGGAATGCCGGCCGCAGCGATCACCGCAGCAGTGCCCTTGGACGCCACCAGCGAGAAACCGATCGCCACCAAGTCACGCGCCACTTGCACCGCGCGCGGCTTGTCGGACGCTTTCACGCTCAGGAATACCTTGCCCGATTTCGGCAGCTTGACGCCTGCGCCCAACTGCGATTTGACGAACGCTTCGGCAAAAGTCATGCCCACGCCCATCACTTCGCCGGTCGACTTCATCTCAGGCCCCAGGATCGTGTCGACGCCGGGGAACTTGACGAACGGGAATACCGCTTCCTTGACGCTGAAATAAGGCGGCACCACTTCCTCAAGGATCCCTTGCGATGCGAGCGACTGACCGACCATGCAACGCGCGGCGATCTTGGCCAGTTGCAGCCCGGTCGCTTTCGAGACGAATGGCACGGTGCGCGAGGCGCGTGGATTGACTTCCAGCACGAACACGACGTCTTGCAAACGGCCATCGATTTCCTGTTTCTGGATCGCGAATTGGACATTCATCAAGCCGATCACGTTGAGACCCTTGGCCATCAACGCGGTCTGACGCTTCAATTCGGCAATCGTTTCCTCGGCCAGCGAATACGGTGGCAGCGAGCATGCCGAGTCGCCTGAATGGACGCCGGCTTGTTCGATATGCTCCATGACGCCGCCGATGAAGGTGGTTTCGCCATCTGAGATGCAATCGACGTCGACTTCGATCGCGTCGTTCAAGAAACGGTCGAGCAAGACTGGCGAATCGTGCGAGACCTTGACCGCTTCGCGCATGTAGCGCTCCAGATCGCGCTGCTCGTGGACGATTTCCATCGCCCGACCGCCCAGCACGTACGATGGACGCACCACCAGCGGGTAGCCGATTTCCTGTGCCAGGCGCAGTGCATCGGCTTCGGTACGGGCAGTACGGTTGGGCGGCTGACGCAACTGCAACTTGTGCAACAGTTTCTGGAACCGCTCGCGATCTTCCGCGGCATCGATCATGTCCGGCGAGGTACCGATGATCGGCACGCCGTTCGCTTCCAAGTCCAGTGCCAGCTTCAGCGGAGTCTGACCGCCGTACTGAACGATCACGCCGACCGGTTTTTCCAGCGCGACGATTTCCAGCACGTCTTCCAGCGTCAGCGATTCGAAATACAGCCGATCCGAGGTATCATAGTCGGTCGACACGGTTTCCGGGTTGCAGTTCACCATGATGGTTTCATAGCCATCTTCGCGCATCGCCAGCGCCGCGTGGACGCAGCAATAGTCGAATTCGATACCCTGGCCGATGCGGTTCGGACCGCCGCCCAACACCATGATTTTCTTGCGATCGGTCGGCTTCGACTCGCACTCTTCCTCGTAGGTCGAGTACATGTAGGCGGTGTTGGTCGAAAATTCGGCGGCGCAGGTATCGACCCGCTTGTAGACCGGACGGATGCCGAGCGCGTGGCGCTGCTTGCGCACCTTGGCGTCGCTGGACTTGAGCAAAAAGCCCAGGCGGCGATCCGAAAAACCTTTTTGCTTGAGCTTGAACAGCGTGGCTTTGTCGAGCGCGTCTAGCGACGTCGTTTCGAGCCACAATTCAAGATCGATGATTTCCTTGATCTGGATCAGGAACCATGGATCGATGTGAGTGAGTTGATGCACTTCATCGAGCGTGAAGCCTTGCGCGAAAGCATCGCCGACATACCAGATCCGTTCCGGTCCCGGCTCCCCGAGTTCTTCCTCGATCTTTTCGCGATCGGTGGTCTTCTGGTTCATCCCGTCGACGCCCACTTCCAGGCCGCGCAGCGCCTTCTGGAACGATTCCTGGAACGTGCGGCCGATCGCCATCACTTCGCCGACCGATTTCATCTGGGTCGTCAAATGATGGTCGGCGGTCGGGAATTTCTCGAACGTGAAACGGGGAATCTTGGTGACGACGTAATCGATCGACGGCTCGAACGAGGCCGGCGTGGTGCCACCGGTGATTTCGTTGCGCAATTCATCGAGCGTATAGCCGACCGCAAGCTTGGCAGCGATCTTGGCGATCGGAAAACCGGTCGCTTTCGAGGCCAGCGCGGACGAGCGCGAAACGCGCGGATTCATTTCGATGACGATCATCCGGCCATCGGCCGGATTGATCGAAAACTGGACGTTGGAACCGCCGGTGTCGACGCCGATCTCGCGCAGCACAGCCAGGCTGGCGTTGCGCATGATCTGATATTCCTTGTCGGTCAGCGTCTGAGCCGGTGCCACAGTGATCGAGTCGCCGGTGTGCACGCCCATCGGGTCGAGGTTCTCGATCGAGCAGATGATGATGCAGTTGTCCGCCTTGTCGCGTACCACTTCCATCTCATACTCTTTCCAGCCGATCAACGATTCCTCGATCAACAGTTCCTTGGTCGGCGAAGCCTCAAGGCCGCGCTTGCAAATGATCTCGAACTCTTCTTCGTTGTAAGCGATGCCGCCGCCGCTGCCGCCCATCGTAAACGACGGCCGGATGATGACTGGAAAAGCGCCGAGTTCGCGCTGCACGCCCCAGGCTTCGTCCAGGGTATGGGCGACGCCGGAACGGGCCGAACCGAGGCCGATCTTGGTCATCGCCTGTTTGAACTTGGAGCGGTCTTCCGCCTTGTCGATCGCTTCCGGCGAGGCGCCGATCAGTTCGACGTTGTACTTGGCCAGCACGCCATTGTTGTGCAGGTCGAGTGCGCAATTAAGCGCAGTCTGGCCGCCCATCGTCGGCAAGATCGCATCCGGGCGTTCCTTGGCGATGATGCGTTCGACGACGCTCCACGTGATCGGCTCGATGTAAGTGACATCTGCCATTTCCGGGTCGGTCATGATGGTGGCCGGATTGCTGTTGACCAGAATGACCTTGTAGCCTTCTTCGCGCAAGGCCTTGCAAGCCTGGGCGCCGGAATAATCGAATTCGCAGGCCTGGCCGATGACGATCGGGCCAGCGCCGATGATCAGAATACTTTTTATATCTAAACGTTTAGGCATTTGTCTTTTTCTCCACTGCTTTTTGTGTGCCGTCTGCCGAATTTTTTCCGCTCATCAAGCCGATGAAGCGGTCGAACAGGTACGCCACATCCATCGGGCCAGGCGATGCTTCGGGATGTCCTTGGAAGCAGAACGCCGGCTTGTCGAGTCGCGCAAAACCTTGCAGCGAACCGTCGAACAGCGAAACATGGGTCACGCGGCAAGTGGCCGGCAGAGTTGCCGCATCGACCGCAAAACCGTGGTTTTGCGAGGTGATCATCACTTGCTTTGTTGCCAGATCCTGCACCGGATGATTGGCGCCGTGGTGACCGAATTTCATCTTCAGCGTCTTCGCGCCGGAGGCCAGCGCCATGATCTGGTGCCCAAGGCAAATGCCGAACACGGGAATGCCGCTCTCGATCAATTGTTTGGTCGCAGCGATCGCATAATCGCATGGCTCCGGGTCGCCGGGGCCGTTCGACAAGAAGATGCCATCCGGATTCAAGGCCAGCGCGTCGGCCGCCGAAGCCTGGGCCGGCAGCACCGTCACGCGGCAACCGCGCGCAGTCAGCATGCGCAAGATGTTGCGCTTGACGCCATAGTCGAAGGCGACGACGTGATAGGCGGGATCGGCCAATTTGGCATAGCCTGAGCCAAGTTCCCATTCGGCTTCGGTCCACTCGTAGGCGGCCTTGGTCGAGACTACCTTGGCCAGATCCATGCCAGTCAGACCGGGAAACGAACGGGCCAGTTCCAGCGCTTGCGCACTGGACGGCTCGTTGCCCTGAACACCGACCACGATGGCACCGCTTTGCGCGCCTTTTTCACGCAACAAGCGCGTCAATTTGCGCGTATCGATGCCTGCGATGGCGACAATATTCTCGGCCTTCAGGTAGTCCGACAGCGATAGCGTGGAGCGAAAGTTGGACGCCAGCAAAGGCAGGTCGCGAATGATCAAGCCAGCGGCATGCACGTGCGCCGATTCGACGTCTTCGACGTTGACGCCGGTGTTGCCGATATGCGGATAGGTGAGCGTGACGATCTGGCGGCAATAGCTGGGATCGGTGAGGATTTCCTGATACCCGGTCATGGAGGTATTGAATACCACCTCGCCCGTCGTATGACCGGCAGCGCCGATGGAAAATCCTTTGAAAATCGTTCCGTCAGCGAGGGCTAGAATGGCTGGAACGGTAGGGCCAGAAAAAAATGGCGGCAAGGGGTAACTCCTGATAAAGTTACCGTAGCTGCGCCACGTCAGACTGACCGGCATGAAGCCCGAACTGCATATTCGAGCTTGTTTTGGTCGTATTGTATGATGGGATGGTGGTGATCGCTACGGCAGATGTAAGATTGGCTAAACCTTGCGATTATAGCCGAAAGGGGCCCTTCCGGCAATCAATCTGCGCGCTATCTCACGCATCAATGGCCTGGCTCAATGAGAGAGCCTGCCCTCTTCTGGCGAGAGGGGTCAGGTTCAATCGGGGGTCACAGTCATTGACTAACACGCGACTGCGCCACCCCAATCGAGCCTGGCCCCTCGAATTAGATAGCCAGCGCGGCGATGCCAGCCTTGGCGATCTGTGCATCTTCGAACGACTTCACGCCCGAGACGCCGACGGCGCCAACGAAGTGGCCTTCGACGATGATAGGCACGCCACCTTCGAGCATGCCTTCGATCATCGGCGCGCTCAAGAATGACATGCGGCCATTGTTGATCATGTCTTCATACACTTTCGATTCGCGCTGGCCGAGCGCGGCGGTCTTGGCCTTCGCTGGTGCGATATGCGACGAAATCGGCGCTGCGCCATCCATGCGCTGCAGCCAGATCAGATGGCCGCCATCGTCGACGATGGAAATGACAACTGCCCATTGGTTGGCGACTGCTTCGGCTTCGGCTGCTGCGGCAATTTTCTTTACATCGGCTAGCGTCAATACTGGTTTCGATTGCATCGTATGTCCTTTAGAATTCAGAAGTTCGATTGTACACTGCCCTTCCCCGCATGATGCCAGGATCACTGCTGGCGCAGCACCTTCAGCTTTTGCTTGATCTCGGGCATCGCGGCAAACGCGGCTTGCTCGCCGGCCAGGATCGCCAGGTTGCGGCCGTTGAAATCATTACTTTTCATCAATCCCAGGCTCGGCTCGATCACGACATCGGCATCCTTGAGCTCGAATTGATTGATGCGCTGCCCCATGATGCTGAAAGTTTGCATCAGCACTTCCAGCGAACTGAGCGCCACCTGCTTCTCGGTTTGCGTCGAAATGTTGACGGCGATGACGAAATCGGCGCCCATCTCGCGCGCAAAACGCACCGGCACCGGCGCCACCAGGCCGCCATCGACATAGCTGTGACCGCCGATTTCTACCGGCTGAAACACGCCCGGCACTGCCGATGAGGCGCGCACCGCCATCCCGGTATTGCCGCGCCGAAACAGGATCGGCATGCCGTTTTTCAAGTCGGTGGCAACCGCGCCAAAGGGCAGCTTCAACTTTTCGATCGGCGCCTGGTGCACGGCGGCGTTAACGTAATTTTGCAGCGCCGCGCCCTTGAGCACGCCCGAGGTCCTGGCGAACAGGGGCAAGGCCCAGTCGGAGATCGCCGCTTCATCCATCGCCAGCGCCATTTTTTGCAACGCAAAGCCGGAGTTGCCGGCCGCATACAAAGCGCCGACCACGCTGCCGGCGCTGGTGCCGACCACGACATCGGCCAGGATACCCTGCGATTCGAGCGCCTTGATCACGCCGATATGGGCGAAGCCGCGCGCCGCGCCGCCGCCGAGCGCCAGGCCGATGACGATTTTTTTGGGCTGCGCCAGTTCGAGCGGGGCAATTTGCAGCGGCTGCAGCACAGGGGCCTTGCTGCTGCAGGCAGCGAGCAGGCAAGCGATGGCGATCAGGGAAAGGCGTCTTGACATCATGAGGGAAAGCGCTCCGGCATTGCTAATGGGCAAGCCTGATTGTAACTCAAGGCGCAACCTGCAGCCTTCAAGCCGGACCGGCCAGTGCCGCCTTGGCTGGGGCAACGGCGCTCTTGGGCAGGGCAGCGATGAAGCAACTGCCCTTGCCTGCAACCGACTTGATCACCAGATTGCCGCCATGACGCAGCAGCACATGCTTGACGATCGCCAGCCCCAGGCCGGTGCCCTGGGTTTCGCGCGAGCGGCTCTTGTCGACCCGGTAAAAGCGCTCGGTCAGGCGCGAGATATGCTCGGCGCTGATGCCGATGCCGCTATCTTGCGCGACAAATTGTGGGCCGTCGGGGCCGTCTTTCCAGTCCAGGTGGATGGTACCGCCGGGCGGCGTGTAACGCACCGCATTCGAGGCCAGATTGCCGAAGGCGCTGCGCAACTCCTCGGCTCCGCCTTGCACATCGGGGCCGCTGCAATCCATCGTGATCTGGTGCTTGCCAGCCGACAAGGCCTGCGCTTCGCGTACGATCTGGTCCATCAATACATGGACATCGACCCGCTCCGGGCGCAGCGGATAATCGACCGACTCCAGGCGCGACAAGGTCAACATGTCTTCGATCAAGTGCTGCATCCGCAACGCCTGCTCGGTCATCAGCTTGATGTGCGCGGCGCGGGTGCGCGCATCAAGGTCGAGTTCGGTCGAAGCGATTTCGAGAAAACCGACGATGACGGTCAAAGGCGTGCGCAATTCATGCGAGGCATTGGCGATGAAGTCGCGCCGCATCATCTCGGTGCGCACGCTCTCGGTCGCATCGTGGGTCACCAGGATCTGGCGCCGCTTGTCAAATGGAATGATATGGACGATCAGCTTGCGATTGCGAAACGACAGCGTCAACGGACGCTCGTAGCGGCCCAGGATGATGTACTCCATGAATTCGGGGCTGCGCACCAGGTTCGTGACACGCATCCCTTCGTCGCGCGCATTGATCAAGCCCAGATGCTGTTCGGCGGCCGGGTTGCACCACTCCATGAACAGCACGTCGTCCATGATGACCACGCCGTCCGGCAACAAGTGCATGGCCTGGCGAAAACGCGCCAGCCACTCGGTCAATTCCAGCTGACCTTTTTCTTCATCGCGCCGCATCCGGTACAGGCGCGAAAAGATGTTGG
>CANFGA010000017.1 GCA_947446335.1 Oxalobacteraceae bacterium
CAGCGCGAGGCGATCAGCAGCTTCGGCAGCGATCAGGTGCTGGTCGAGAAATACCTGGATCGTCCGCGCCATATCGAGATCCAGGTCTTCGCCGACAGCTTGGGCAACTGCGTCTACCTGTTCGAGCGCGATTGCTCGGTGCAGCGCCGCCACCAGAAGGTGCTGGAAGAAGCGCCGGCGCCTGGCATGCCTCTTGCCCGGCGCAAGGCGATGGGCGAAGCGGCGGTCGCGGCGGCAAAGGCGGTCGGCTATGTCGGCGCCGGCACCGTCGAATTCATCGCCAACCAGGATGGCTCGTTCTATTTCATGGAAATGAATACGCGCTTGCAAGTGGAGCATCCGGTCACCGAAATGATCACAGGTACCGACCTGGTCGAATGGCAATTGCGCATCGCCAGCGGCGAAGCGCTGCCTTTGTTGCAATCGCAATTGCAGATCAACGGCCATGCGATCGAGGCGCGCATCTACGCCGAAAATCCGGAAAAAGGCTTCCTGCCATCGATAGGCACGCTGCAACACTTGATAACCCCGTACGCAGTCGCCTTCAGTCTCAATGGAGCTTCAGGCACTGGCCATCCAGGCGCTGTGCGCATCGATTCCGGCGTGCGCGAGGGCGATGCGATTTCTCCATTCTACGATCCGATGATTGCCAAGCTGATCGTCTGGGGCCACGATCGCAGCGAAGCGCTCGTGCGTATGAGTGCGGCCTTGTCCGAGTGCCAGATCGTCGGCGTGGCGACCAATGTTGCTTTTCTCAAGCGCTTGATCGACAGCAGCGCATTTTCGACAGCGCAGCTCGATACCGGCTTGATCGAGCGTAATCAGACGCAATTGTTCCCGCCCCATGTGCCGGCATCCAGTGCGCATCTGGCGCTCGCCTGCTGTGCCTTGCTCGATGGCGAGCGAGATCGGCTATCCAGCGATCCGTGGGCATCCACGTCAGGCTGGCGCATGAATGGGGCGTTGCTGCGCACGCTGGACTTTGCCGATGAAGTGCAATCGTATCCGGCCCGGATTGTCTATCGCAAGACTGGATGGGCGATCAGTGTCGATGATGGCCAAAGCCAAGGCAGCGCGCTGACACTGGTGCGACGCGACGGCAACGAATTCGTCATCAGCTTCAATAATGCCACCGTGCGCGGCACCGTGGTGCGCTCTGGCGATGCCTTTCATGTGTTTGCCAACGGCATGCACACCGTGCTGCAATATCGGGATCCGATGGCGCATGCCGGCGCAGAAGAGGCCGAAGGCGGGCGTTTGACGGCGCCGATGCCGGGCAAGATCGTCGCAGTGCACGTCGAGCAGGGCCAGACGGTGGCCAAGGGCGATCCGCTCCTGGTGATGGAAGCGATGAAGATGGAGCACACGATCTCGGCGCCCGATGCCGGTGTGGTCAAGGAATTGCTGTTCGCCGTCGGCGACCAGGTTGGCGACGGTGCGCAATTGCTGACCTTGACCATCATCGTGGCAGCGCTATGATCAGCGCCATGGAAAATACAATGGAGAACCCGATGGCACTGAAATTACCCTCCCGCGTCAAGATCGTCGAGGTCGGCCCGCGCGACGGCTTGCAAAATGAAGCGGCGATCATCCCGGTCGAGGTCAAGATCGCGCTGATCGATCGCTTGAGCGCAGCTGGTTTTGCCAACATCGAAGCGGCGTCGTTCGTATCGCCCAGATGGGTACCGCAAATGGCCACGTCCAGCGACGTGATGGCCGGCATCAAGCGCCGCCCCGGCGTCGTCTATTCGGCGCTGGCGCCCAACATGATCGGCTTCGAGGCGGCTTTGGCCGCCGGCGCCGATGAAATTGTGATCTTCGGCTCGGCGTCGGAGGCATTTGCGCAAAAAAACATCAATTGTTCGATTCCTGAGTCGATTGCGCGCTTCGAATCGGTGGCATTGGCGGCCAGGCAACACGGCCTGCGCCTGCGCGCCGCCGTCAGCTGCGCGTTCGGCTGTCCGTTCCAGGGCGACGTGTCCCTGGACAGCGTGGCCGATGTGGTGCAGCGCCTGGCCGACCTGGGTTGCGATGAAATCGACATCGCCGACACTATCGGCGTGGCTACGCCGAACAAGGTGCATGCGGTGATGGAGCGCGCGGCGCGCGAATTCCCGATCGAACACCTGGCCGGGCATTTCCATGACACCTACGGCCAGGCGCTGGCCAACATCTATGCGGCGCTGGAAGTGGGCGTGGAAATCTTTCATTCGTCGGTCGCCGGTCTGGGCGGTTGCCCGTATGCCAAGGGTGCAACCGGCAATGTCGCAACCGAAGATGTGCTGTTCTTGATGCAAGGACTGGGGATAGAAACGGGCATCGCTCTCGATGCCGTGGTCGATGCGGGCGCCTTCATCTCGTCGTTCCTGGGGCGTCAGTCCAGCAGAACCGGCAATGCGGTGCTGGCCAAGCGCCAAGTGTGAGATTGATGCTTCAGACTTGAGGCGTGATGCAGCACGATCATCGTTGATCAAGTGTAGTCAATTCGTCCAATACGTCCAGCACGTCAACAATCCGGCTGATTTCTTCAGCCGGATTCAATTCAATTTCATCATTTCAGACAGATCATCTTCCATCATTCATTTTCAAATAAATTCGTCATTTAAAAATACTGTCAGCAATTCTACCAATACCGATATAACCTGATAATTATGTATTATTTCCCCTTTTATTTTTAATAATGTAAAATTTTGTGAATATAATTGTGTCTATTTAATGATTATTTTTTATTAAGTAATAATGTTTACTGAATGCAGTGTTAGAATCAGAAAAATATTACGCAATTCAATTCAGTCGAGTATGTTATTTACATAAACTAAACAGGGGTGCTGGAATGATGATTCAGAAAAAGACGCTGCTTGCCATCGCTGTTGGTGTATTTCTGGCAGGCTGTGGCGGGGGGGGCGGTTTTCAGTTGCCGAAGACGACTTCCGGCTTTGCCGTCGATGGTTATTTGATCGATGCATCAGTGCTGTGCGATGTGAATGAAAACGGCGTCTACGATGCCGGCGAGGCGGTCGTGCTTTCCGACAAGACGATCAACAGCAAGGGTGGGTTCGCATTCCCTGGCGGATGCGCCAGCGGCATCGTGGTCTTCGGCGGCACCGACCTCGATACCGGCGTGCAATTCAGGGGAGTGCTGAAAGCGCCAGCCGGCAGCACCTACATCACGCCGCTGACCAGTCTGATGGCCGATGCCGGCTTGACTGCGGCCCAGGTCGCGGCCGCGATGGGCTTGCCTTTTGGCACAGACGTCACCAAGATTGATCCGAACGGTAATCTCGATCTGAAGAGACGAACACTGGCAGTGCAACAAATCATACAACAAGTGGCTTCTGTACTGGCCATTCTGGACGACAATGCCAGCCCCCAAGAAGTACGTGCCATCAACAGCGCCGTGACGAAATCGATTGCTGCAACGTTGTTGCTTAATTCAAATGCTGCGCTAATCGATGCCAGCGGCAATGTCGCCGATGCGGTGGTGTCGGCCATTGTCATCGATTCGCTCGCAAGAGTAGCCGCCAGCAGCGATCCATTGCTGGGCAGCGCCAAGGTCACGCTGGGCGCCTATAGCGGGAACAACATCGCCGAACTGATCTCTGCATCAATCACGGCCCAAGCCAATGTGATCGCCAAGGCTGGCAGTGCGGCGACCTTGGTGGCGAATGTGAAGTCACTCCAGGCAAATTCAACGATCGCTGCGGCGGCGCGTAATTTGACTGCCTTCTTGACGAAGGCCAACAGCAATCTGAACTTGACAGAAACCGGAAGGTCTTTGGTCACGCTGGCCACTACCGATACCGTCAGCACTGCGCACCAGAATGCCGGCACGGCCCTGCTTTCCGAGATCGGCACTCAAGCAGGGATTAACAATATTTCGACGCCATCCTTCAATTCGAACGGACTGGCGACCGCCACCGATTATCTGTATGCCACGTCCGATCAGATCGCACTCAATGGCACCAGTTATTCGCTGCAACAGTTTGCCAACGGTGCGCCACAGTTGACGTCGTTTCAAACACTCAGCTTTGCCTATGGTGTCAACGGGATTCCGATTCCAACCAATAGCGCCGGCACGATGACGGCCGGCGTCAGGCTCGGGATCGAATTGACCTCCAGCAGGGGCCAGGTCTTGCAATTGATTCTCGATAATGCGGATATTACCTTGTCTGCCGCTAACCAATTGAGCGTGACCATTCCAGCCAATGCACAGATGCATGTCTATGGCAGAACCAGCGGCGGCACGACCGTGACTGCCACGTTGCCTTATGCCACCGCAGACAATTTCTTTGTCGCCGCCAACGGCAGGTTGACGATCAATGCCAACAACATGTTGAACACGCTCACCGGTTCCAATCAGGCGGCGCTCGCAGTCTTGAATGATCTGAAGGGCACCTTCAATCTGCGGATGGTGATATCGAACCTGAGTTTGAGGGATGATCCTGCTGCTACGACAGCGCTGGTGAACCAATTGGCGATCATCGCCACCGGATCCACTCAGCCGCCGGTCAACGGTCTGGGCATACAGGGGTTGGTGACTCTCCAATAAGCTTGAGCTGGCAATAACGGGGCCGCTTCTGTGCGGCCTCCCATTTTCTCGTATCGAGGCGCTGCGGCGCCATCGGCTTATCCGGATCACTTCATGAATAAATCAATTCGCCTGCTAGGCCTGTGCTGTGCAGGCTTGGTGGCTCCCGCCATGGCTGCGCCGCTGGACGCATTTCTTTCCGCCAATCAAAGCAACGTTCCCGGCACAGTCGAACTCGAAGCCGGCTATGACCTGGTCAACAGCACGGTCGACGTGTTCAAGATCCGCGACAAGGATGCGATCTATGCCGGCACCAATGTCGGCGATTATCGCGGCGGCCATCTGCGCGCCGGCGTCGCCATCACGCCGCGCATCTGGGTCGACGGCGGCTTCTGGCAACGCAAGCTCGATTACCGTAATGACGTCGCCGACATCAAGTCCTGGCAACTGGCGGCCCAATACAAGCTGGTCGATGGCGTCGGCTATCAACCCGCGATCGCGCTGCGCGCAGGCGCATGGGGCAATTATGCCAATGAATTGAAAAAAACCTCGCCTTCCAACGTCAGAGGATTGACGCTCGATTCGGTCACCGTCGATTCGCCGAAAGACAATCAATACCAGATCGATCTGATCGGCACCTCGACCATTTTCGCGCATACCGAACTGTCGCTGTTCGTCGGCGCCGGGACCAGCAAGGTCACGCTCGACGGCGTCAGAGGAACCATCGGCAGCGCCGATGTCGCCTTCGGTGCTGCCGATGTGAACCCGGAAGCGCAATACCGCGCCAATTATGTGCAAGGCGGCCTGATGCTCAATTGGAAGAAAGACGATTGGCAATTGCGCGGCGGTTATCAGTACCAGCATCTCAAGCGCAAGCAGATCGACGACATCATCAGCGCACGCGGCGGTTCCACTTATCAAAGCAATCACACGCTGGTCGGCGAAGTCAAATATCAAGTCATCAAGGAAGCCGCCGTTTTCCTGCGTGGCCAGTACTTGACGAATCAATTCGTCGGCGATATCCCGTTCGCCTACAACACGCTGACCGCGAACCGCTTCGGCAAGCGCTACGGCTTCGTGAGCGCCGGCGTGGTAGTGACATTTTGATTGGCTTCTGGTAATATGTCGCCCCTTTAGAACGGGGTACACGATGATTCATGCTTGCGGCGTCGATTTCGGCACCTCCAATTCCACCGTCGGCTGGGTAAGGCCGCAGGATCAGCCGGGGCTGGCAGGGCGGGCAACGATGCTGGCCTTGGAAGATGGCAAAGTGACCTTGCCATCGGTCGTTTTCTTCAATGCAGAGGACGACGAAGTCAGTTTCGGACGGGCCGCGCTGGCCGCCTACCTGGCCGGTTACGAAGGGCGCTTGATGCGCTCGCTCAAGAGCTTGCTCGGCACCAGCTTGATCGATGGTCAGACCGAGGTGGCCGGCCGTGCCTTGCCGTTCCGGATGCTGCTGGGGCAGTTCATTGGCGAACTCAAGCACAGAGCCGAATTGTCCGCCGGGCGTCAATTCACCGCTGCCGTGTTCGGTCGGCCGGTATTTTTCATCGATGACAATAACGCAGCCGATAGACTGGCCGAGAATACCTTGGCCGAGGTAGCGCGCGCGGCCGGCTTCAAGGATATTGCTTTCCAGTTCGAACCGATCGCCGCAGCCTTCGACTATGAATCGCAGATAGAGCGCGAAGAATTGGTGCTGATCGCCGACATCGGTGGCGGTACATCCGATTTTTCGCTGGTGCGCCTGGCGCCCGAAAGGGTCAAGAAGAGTGAGCGGCGCGACGACATTCTGGCCACCGGCGGCGTGCATATCGGCGGCACCGATTTTGACAAATATCTGAGTTTGTCATCGGTGATGCCCTTGCTCGGTTATGGCAGTCGCTTGAACAATGGCAGCGACATACCATCGAGCTATTATTTTAACCTGGCCACCTGGCATACGATCAATCTCGCCTATACCAAGAAAATCCAGACCCAGTTGGCCGATGTCTGCCGCGATGCGCGCGAACCGGACAAGATGGGCCGCTTGCAAAAGCTGATCGAGCAGCGCGCCGGCCACTGGCTGGCGTTGAAAGTGGAAGAGGGCAAGATCGGTCTCTCCGATGCCGCCGAGGTGGAACTGGCCCTGGAGCGCTTGTCGCCTGCCCACAATCTGACGTTGCAGCGGGGCCAGTTCGACGAGTCGATAGGGCATTTGGTGGGTTCCATCGAACAGACCGTGCTGACCATGTTGCGCAATGCCGGCGTCGCCCCGCAAGCGGTCGATACCGTCTTTTTTACCGGTGGTTCGAGTGGCGTGCGCGTGCTGCGCGAAAAAATCGCGGCGCTGGTGCCGTCGGCACGGCGGGTCGAAGGTGATTTGTTTGGCAGTATCGGCGCCGGCCTGGCTCTGGACGCTGTGCGCAAGTTCGGTTAACCTGACGAGGACAGGCAATCAACAACAAGGAATCAATGAAGCTGTTTGAAAAACCGATCGTCATGATCGACTTTGAAACGACCGGGCTCTCGCCCGAGCAGGGCGACCGGATCACCGAAGTGGCGGCGCTGCGCATCGTCGACGGGCGCGTGGTCGGTCGTTACGTTTCCCTGATCAATTGCAGCGTCAGGATTCCCTCTTTCATCACCGGATTGACCGGCATCACGCAAGCGATGCTCGACGGCGCGCCGCCGGTCGCGCAGGTATTGCCGCGCTTGTTGGAGTTCATCGGCAACGATGCCTTGTCGGCCCACAATGCCAGCTTCGATGAAAAATTCTTGCGCGCCGAAAGCGCCCGGCTCGGCATGGCATGCGGGCATCAAGGTCTGGTATGTTCGCTGAAATTGTCGCGCCGTGTGTTTCCCGGGATGTCCAGTTACAAGCTGGGCATGCTCTCGACTGCGCTCGGCATCCGTTTCAACAGTGCCGCCCACAGGGCCGAAGCGGACGCCGAAGTGGCGGCGCAACTGTTGGTGCATATCGGCCGCCATCTGAGCAGTGCTTACGGCATCGCCGCGATCGATCCTGATCTGTTGATATCGGTGAATAACATGGCTGCAGCCAAAGTGCCACAATTCCTGCAAAAACAGGGACTTGGCGGTGGATTCGTGCGCTCCATCGCAGCTTGATCGGGGATGCCGGTATTTTTTGAGTATCGTCAAATTGACAGGCGGGCTAACTTTTTATAATTCGTGCAACACATGGGTGGTCCGGGTTCTTTGTTTCCTGTGGGCCCATGTCGGGGGCCACCCATGCATGCTCGCAATCCTGTCAGGGACAGCTATCAAGTCTACGTCTGGTTTCGCCAGGCGGCAGAGCGTGGCGATCCCTATGCCCAGTTCAATCTAGGCCTGATGTACAAGAAGGGCGAGCGCATCGCCCGCAACGATGAGCGCGCGTTTGCCTGGCTGAGCCGATCTGCGCTGCAAGGCATCGCCTACGCCCAGAACCACCTCGGCACCATGTACTATAACGGCCATGGCGTGGCCAAGAACGATGGCGAGGCCGCACACTGGTTTCGCTGCGCAGCCAATCAGGGCGACGCGTCGGCGCAGCAAAACCTGGGCAAAATGTACAAGAACGGGCGTGGCGTCGCGCAGAGCGATCGGCTGGCCCTGGCCTGGTTTTTCCGCGCCGCAGAACAAGGGGTGGCCAGCGCCCAGTCGCTGCTGGGAGAGGCTTATGCGCACGGCTTGGGCGCGCCCAAAAATGCAGCGTTGGCGCTGGCCTGGTTTCGCAAGGCCGCGCTGCAAGGCGATGCGACGGGCCAGCGCCATCTCGCCTTGGCTTACCAGAGCGGGACGGGCGTGATGCAAAGTCATAGCCAGGCGCTGGCCTGGTTTCGCCATGGCGCAGCGCAGGGCGATCCACTGGCCCAGCGCCAGCTGGGCATCGCTTATGCAGAAGGCCAAGGCGTGGCGCGAGACTCGTTGCGCGCCTATGCGTGGCTCGCGCGCGCGGCCGAACGCAACGATCCCGATGCCCAATGCGCTCTGGGTGGGATGCTGGCTCATGGGCAAGGAGTCAAGCAAGATGATGCGTTGGCCGTGTACTGGTATGGCAAGGCCGCCGAGCAAGGCCATGCGTCAGCCCAATACAAGCTCGGCAGGATGTACCATCGTGGCTGCGGCGTGGCCAAGGATGCCGTGCAATCCTACATGTGGATGTCGCTCGCTGCATCTGCCGGCCATGAAGCGGCGCTCTGCAACCAGAGCGTGATCGCTTGCAAGATGACGCCGGCCGAGATCGAAGCGGCCAATCGCCTGTTGCTCAATTGGCGATTGGCGCACCGCAGCTGATCGACATCGCTGGCTGCTCTGCTATTTCTCTCAAAAAATTGTTTTTCTTCAACATCAAGCCACAATCGCGCTATCATTCATCGAGGCGCAAGCCATGCCGATGGCGCCTGATACCCTACCCGACATCAGGCGCATCGATTCCCGAAGTTATTGATCGATGATGCGGAAAAACCATGCAATTGAAACGTGCGTCCATTTTATTGAGTCTGGTTGCTGGCTTGAACGCCGAGGCGCTGGCGCAAGGCTGCGCTGCCTCTGGCACTGCCACTATCTATCCAGTGAGCAAGATGGTCGATCAGCAAGACAATTACCACGGCGTGCAAGTGGCCGATCCCTATCGCTGGCTCGAAGATGCCAACAGCGTCGAGACCGGGGCCTGGGTCGCTGCGCAAAACAAGCTGACGCAATCCTATCTGGCGCAAATACCACGCCGCGACGCGATCAGGGCGCGCCTGACCAAGCTGTGGAATTACGAGCGATTCAGCGTGCCCTTCAAGGAAGGCGGGCGCTATTTCTACAGCCGCAACGACGGCTTGCAAAACCAGGCCGCGCTCTACACGCTGACAGCGCTCGACGCCGAACCGCGCCTGTTGCTGGATCCGAACACATTGGCCGTCGATGGCACCGTCGCGCTGGCCGGCACCGCCGTCAGTCCTGATGGAAAATACCTCGCTTACGGCACTGCAGCCTCCGGTTCCGACTGGAACCAGTGGCGGGTGCGCGACATCGCCAGCGGCCAGGACCTGGCAGACAAGCTGGAATGGGTCAAGTTTTCTGGCGCGTCGTGGACCAAGGATAGTCGGGGCTTCTTTTACAGCCGCTACGATGCGCCGCAACAGGCAACCAGGCTGGCAGACATCAATTATTTCCAGAAGCTGTATTTCCACAAGGTCGGCACCGAGCAAGAGCGCGATGTGCTGGTCTACGACCGTGCGGACCAGAAGGAATGGGGGTTTTCAGGACAGGTCAGCGACGATGGCGCTTATCTGATCGTCACCGCGTCGCAGGGTACGGCGCGCCAGAATCGCGTGTTTTTCCAGGACTTGAGCAAAAAAGAGAGCAAGGTCGCAGGATTGCTCGAAGGATTCGATGCAGCCTATGAATTCATCGACAATGACGGCCCGGTATTGCTGTTTCGTACCGATAACAAGGCATCCAGGGGCCGCATCGTGGCCATCGATACGCGCCAGCCTGGCGTCGACAATTGGCAAGAAATCGTGCCTGAAGCAGCCCAGACGCTGGTATCGGCCAACGTCATCAACGGCCAATTGCTGGTCAATTACCTGTCCGATGCGCATAGCCAGGTCAAGCTGTTCGATCTCGGCGGCAAGCTGCTGCGCGAGATCGCTTTGCCCGGCATCGGTTCGGTCGCTGGTTTTGGCGGCAAGCGCGGCGACACCGAGACGTTCTATTCCTACACCAGCTTCACGACACCTTCCACGATCTACCGCCATGACATGATCAAAGGCGAGAGCAGCGTCTACCGCCAGCCGGTCGTCGATGTCGATCCGGATGCCTTCGAGACGCGCCAGCAATTTTTCACCAGCGGCGACGGGACTCGGGTGCCGATGTTCATCGTCTCGAAAAAGGGGCTCAAGTTCGATGGCACGAATCCGACCTATCTGTATGGCTATGGCGGCTTCGACATTTCGCTCACGCCCGGCTTTTCAGTGGCCAATCTGGCCTGGCTGGAAATGGGCGGCGTCTATGTGATGGCCAACCTGCGCGGCGGCGGCGAGTATGGCGAAGCCTGGCATCAGGGCGGCACCAAGTTGCAAAAGCAAAACGTGTTCGACGACTTCATCGGGGCCGCAGAATGGCTGATCGCTAACAAGGTGACCTCGCCGGCCAAGCTGGCGATCGGCGGTGGCAGCAATGGCGGCTTGCTGGTCGGTGCAGTCATGACTCAGCGCCCGGAATTGTTTGCCGCAGCGATCCCCCAGGTCGGTGTGCTGGACATGCTGCGCTTTCACAAATTCACGATCGGCTGGGCCTGGACCTCGGACTACGGTTCGTCCGAGAATGCCGATGAATTCAAGGCCCTGATCAAGTATTCACCGCTGCATAACCTGAAGCCGGGCACATGCTATCCAGCTACGTTGATCACGACCGCCGATCACGACGATCGGGTCGTGCCGGCGCACAGCTTCAAGTTCGCCGCTGCAGCGCAGGCGGCGCAGGGCGGCTCGAAGCCGGTCTTGATCCGCATCGATGTCAAGGCTGGCCACGGCGCCGGCAAGCCGACGGCCAAGCAGATCGATGAGGTGGCAGATCGTTGGGGTTTCCTGACGCGCGCGCTGAACATGGCTCCTGTCGCATCGCCAGCATCGCAGTCAGCCTCACAAGCGGCCAAGGTCACGGCGCAATAATGATGCAATAATCACGGAGCGAGCGCAGCAGGCATCCGCTCGTCTTCCATCTTCAGCGGTGGATCACGACCAGCAAGGCCTTCGCTTCGGTCTTGCCGGGATTGCGCAGCGCATGCGGCACATCGGCCGGGTAGCGCGCAGTCGCGCCTGCCTTGACCTTTTTCTTGGCCGTGCCCACTTCCAGTTCCATCGCACCGTTCAACAGCGTCAAGTGTTCTGCAGTGCCCGGGTCGTGCGGCTGCGACACCAGTTCACCGCCGGGCGCCAGCGTGAGTTCATACCATTCATATTTTCCAGCCAGTTCCATCGGCCCCAGGATGCGCAGCACGTAGCCGGCATGGGTGCCAGGCAGCGTCGGGGTTTCGTGCGCCTCTAACAGCCGGATCGTGTCGACGGCTTTTTGCTGGTTCGACAGCAATTCGCCGATCTCCACTCCCAGCGCATTGGCCAGGCGCCACGTGATGGCAATGGTCGGATTGGCTTTTTCCCGCTCTATCTGCGACAACATCGATTTCGAGACCCCGGCGACCCGCGACAAGTCTTCCAGCGTCAAGCCGCGCGCCAGGCGCAGCCGCTGCAGCGTGGCGCCGACTTCGGGTGGTGCATTGCTAGCTATGATTTTCATGGTTTCCATTATATTGGATATTGATTCGATATAATGGAAAATATGATGTATTATGAAAAAAATGCAGGCGTCAAACACGTTGACTTTGTGCGCGCCTTGAACCAAAAAGCTGGTCTATCCAGGCTGGCACCACCATCCCACGAGGATTTCATGAAACCACAAGCAAGCCATCCCTTTTTCGACGATCTGCAAAAAAACCTGGACCAATTGCGCGCGCAAGGCTTGTACAAGCAAGAGCGCGTGCTGGCCTCGCGCCAGGGTGCGCAGGTACTGTGCGACGATGGCCGCAGCTTGATCAACATGTGCGCCAATAATTATCTGGGCTTGTCGGGCGACTTGCAAACCCAGCAGGCAGCGATCGCGGCGACCGAGCAATATGGCTATGGCTTGTCGTCGGTGCGCTTCATCTGCGGCACCCAGACCGTGCACAAGCAGCTCGAACAGGCGATCTCGAACTTTCTCGGCACTGAAGATACCATTTTGTACGCTGCCGCATTCGACGCCAATGGCGGCCTGTTCGAGCCGCTGTTCGACGAGCACGATGCGATCATCTCCGATGCGCTGAACCATGCCTCGATCATCGACGGCATTCGCCTGTGCAAGGCGAGCCGCTACCGCTATCTGCACAACGACATGGCGGACCTGGAAGTGCAGTTGCAAGCGGCGCAAGCGGCCGGCAAGCGCCATGTCGTCATCGCCACCGATGGCGTGTTCTCGATGGATGGCACGATCGCCCAACTCGACAAGATCTGCGACCTGGCGCAGCGCTACGGAGCTCTGGTCATGATCGACGAATGCCACGCCTCGGGCGTGCTGGGCGCGACCGGGCGCGGCACCCATGAACACCACCATGTGATGGGTCGGGTCGACATCATCACCGGCACGCTGGGCAAGGCGCTGGGCGGCGCGATGGGCGGTTTTACCTCGGCGCGCAAGGAAGTCATTGCGATGCTGCGCCAGAAATCGCGCCCTTACTTGTTTTCCAATACGCTGGCGCCAGCGATCGCCGGCGCCTCGCTGTCGGTGCTCGAGCGTCTGTCGACATCGACCGAACTGCGCGACCGTTTGCATGAGAACACGGCGTATTTCCGCAGCGCCGTCGCCAGCCTGGGCTTCACGATCAAGCCGGGCACGCACCCGGTGGTGCCGGTCATGCTGTTCGACGCGCAGGTGGCCCAGGCTTTCGCGGCGCGCCTGTATGAGCTGGGCGTGCTGGTGACCGGCTTCTTTTATCCGGTAGTGGCGATGGGGCAGGCCAGGGTACGGGTGCAACTGTCGGCTGCGCATACGCGCGAGCAGTTGGACCTGGTGCTGGCGGCGTTCGGCCAGGCCGGGCGTGAACTCGGTTTGCTGGAGCAAGCATGAGCGCGCATACCCAGGAATGCATCCTCGTCATCGGCGCCAATGGCCAGATCGGCAGCGAACTGGTCAGCGCGCTGGCCGAGCAGCACGGCGTTGACAATGTGATCGCCGCCGACATCGGCAGCTGCAATCTGTATCAGGCGGCGCGCTATGTCAGGCTCGACGTGCTGGATCGGGATGGCTTGCGGCAAATCGTCGCCGCCGAGGGCATCACGCAGGTCTATCAATTGGCGGCGATGCTGTCGGCCAGCGGCGAGCAAGCACCATTGAAGGCGTGGACGCTGAACATGGATGGGCTGCTCAACATCCTCGAAGTGGCGCGCGAGCGCGGCGCGGCAGGCCAGCCGCTGCGCGTGTTCTGGCCATCGTCGATCGCCGCATTCGGACCCAGCACGCCGGCGCGCAACACGCCGCAAATCACCGTGATGGATCCGAGCACGATCTATGGCATCAGCAAATTGGCCGGCGAGCGCCTGTGCGAATATTATTTTTCAAAATACGGCGTCGACGTGCGCAGCATCCGCTATCCGGGCATCATCAGTTACAAATCGCCACCCGGAGGTGGTACCACCGATTACGCGATCGCCATTTTTCACGCCGCGCTGCGCGGCGAGCACTATCCATGCTTCCTCGCTGCCGACACCACGCTGCCGATGATTTACATGGCTGACGCGATCCGCGCAACCCTGCTCTTGATGGCTGCGCCAGCGGCCAGCATCACGATCCGCTCGGCTTACAATGTCGCCGGCCTGTCGTTCAATCCGGCCCAGTTGGCGCAAGCAATCCGCGCCGTGCTGCCGGACTTCGAGATTGCCTATGCGCCCGACAGCCGCCAGGCGATCGCCGCCACCTGGCCACAGAGCCTCGATGACGCTTGCGCCAGGCGCGACTGGGGCTGGCAAGCCGGCATTGGACTGGAGCAACTGGTGGCCGACATGCTGGACCATGTTGCGGTAGCCGAGGTGGCTTGACGGCAAAGCGGGGTGCAGGTCGCAGGAGCGCGCCGGGCGCACTATAATGTCGCCTGATCCTGTGAGCGCTCGATTTGGTGCAATGCACCCCGATCGACGCGCTCGACCGCCCTCAGACTACCGGACCCTACCATCATGCACTACGTGTCTACCCGCGCCGCATCCACGACCGCCTCGCAAGCATCCGAAAACTCTTCCACGGATTTTCCAGCGCAGTTTTCCGATATCTTGCTCGGCGGTCTAGCCCCCGATGGCGGCCTGTATCTGCCGGCCACTTATCCGCAAGTGACTGGCGCCGAGCTCGATGCGTGGCGCAAGCTGTCGTATGCCGATCTGGCTTGCGCGATCTTGAAAAAATTCGCGACCGACATTCCCGATCTTGATCTGAAAGCATTGACTGCAAAAACCTACACCAAGGCGGTGTATTGCAATGTGCGAGGCGGCGAAAAAGCGGCTGACATCACGCCACTGCGCGTGCTGGAAAAGAATACCGACGGCACCACGCTGATCTTGCAGGCACTGTCGAACGGCCCGACGCTGGCCTTCAAGGACATGGCGATGCAATTGCTGGGCAATATGTTCGAATACACGCTCGCCAAGCGCGGCGCCGAACTCAACATCTTCGGGGCGACTTCCGGCGACACCGGCAGCGCAGCCGAATACGCGATGCGCGGCAAGCAGGGCATCCGCGTCTTCATGCTCTCGCCACAAGGAAAAATGAGCGCATTCCAGAGCGCCCAGATGTTCAGTCTGCAAGACGAGAACATCTTCAACATCGCCGTCGAGGGCGTGTTCGATGATTGCCAGGACATGGTCAAGGCGGTCTCGAACGATCTCGCATTCAAGGCGCAGCAAAAGATCGGCACCGTCAATTCGATCAACTGGGCGCGCGTCGTGGCGCAAGTGGTCTATTACTTCCGCGGTTATCTGTCTGCCACGACATCGAACGAGCAGCAAGTGTCGTTTACGGTGCCATTGGGTAATTTCGGCAACATCTGCGCCGGCCACATTGCGCGCATGATGGGCTTGCCGATCGCCAAATTGGTCGCCGCAACCAATGAAAACGACGTGCTCGACGAATTTTTTCGCACCGGCATTTACCGGGTGCGCAAGTCGGCCGAGACGTATCACACCAGCAGCCCGTCGATGGATATCTCGAAAGCATCGAACTTCGAGCGCTTCATTTTTGATCTGGTCGGACGCGACGGCGAGCGCGTGCGCAAGCTGTTCAAGAAAGTGGAAACCGAAGGCGGCTTCGATTTGTCGGGCAAGCCGGGCAGCGACGGCGACGAGTGGAAGCTGGTCGCCAGATACGGTTTCCAGTCAGGAAAGTCGACGCACAAGGATAGACTGGCCACGATCCGCGACGTGGCCGATGACTACGGCATCACGATCGACACCCACACCGCCGACGGCATCAAGGTCGCGCGCGAGCATTTGCAGCCGGGTATCCCGATGATCGTGCTGGAAACGGCGCTGGCAGCGAAATTCAACGAAACGATACTCGAAGCGCTGGGTCTGGACGCCGAGCGTCCACCCGGCTTTGAAAACATCGAAGCCTTGCCGCAAAAATTTGTCTCCATGTCGACCGATCTGGCGCAGATGAAGGCATATATTGCAGCCCATACCGGATTGGCGCGGATTGGCGAACAATGAGTGAAAACAAGAGTGAGAACAACATCGCAAACAAGATAGAACCCAAGATCGAACCGAGAAAACCGATGCTGAGCACGGCCGAAGCGCTCGCTTTCCTGCTGGGCGCCGCGCGCCCTGTGCTTGATATCGAGATGGTGTCGACGTTGGAAGCGAACAATCGCGTGCTGGCTGAGGCGCAAACTTCGGCCATGAATGTACCCGGGCATGACAATACGCAGATGGATGGCTATGCGGTGCGATCGATCGATTGCGTCAGCGGCTGTGCCACCATGCCGGTGTCGCAGCGGATCGCGGCCGGCCACGTCGGCGCGCCCTTGCAAGCGGGCAGCGCGGCGCGCATCTTCACCGGCGCCATGATACCGGAGGGTGCCGATGCGATCGTGATGCAGGAACAGTGCACCTTCCATCCAGGTGAGAATCCTGGCGAAATTCCGATGGTGACGATCAACGCTGCGCCGCCAGAAGGTCACTGGATCCGCCGCGCCGGCGAGGATATC
>CANFGA010000018.1 GCA_947446335.1 Oxalobacteraceae bacterium
AGCGCCGCCCGCTTCGACGCCTTGATCACGGTGCAAGCGCCGCCAGTATCAGGGGTGCGCCTGCCGGTCTGCAGCGACAAGGATGACCAGAAATTCCTGGAGTTCGCGCGCGACGCCCATGTCGACTTGCTGATCACGAAGGACAAGGCGCTGCTGAAACTGGCACGCAAGACGACCCGCGCCGGCATGTTCGACATCATCGTGCCGCAGGCGTGGCGGCCGGCGGTCTGAATCGATTTGACGACTACAAGCGGGCCAATCGTTCCAGCGCCGCATTCAGTGTTTGATCTTTCTTGGCAAAGCAGAAACGCACCACGCGCTGGTCGAAGCCGTCGCCGTAAAACGCGGACAACGGTATCGCTGCCACGCCGACCTCGGTCGTGAGCCAGGAACAGAAATCGGCCTCACCCAGATCGCGCTCGGGCCCAGTCAAATTCGAAAAGTCGACGCACTGAAAATACGTGCCTTCGCAGGGTAGCAAGGTGAATTTGGTGCGCGCCAATCCGGCGCGAAACAGATCGCGCTTGCGCTGGTAAAAGGCTGGCAATGCCAGGTACGGCGCGGGGTCGGCCATGTAAGATGCCAGGCCATGCTGCATCGGCGTATTGACGGTAAATACGTTGAACTGATGGACCTTGCGGAACTCGGCAGAAAACGATGCCGGGGCGGCGACATAGCCGACTTTCCAGCCAGTGACATGATGGGTTTTGCCGAAACTTGAAACGATGAAACTCCTTTCTGCGAGACCCGGAAAGCGTGCCGCGCTCTGGTGCTGCGCGTCATCAAAAACCATGTGCTCGTACACCTCATCACAAATTGCCAGGATATCGGTGGGAGCCAGCATTTCCTGCAGGCGCAGCATGTCTTCTTGCCGCCAGACCGTGCCACTCGGGTTATGCGGCGAATTGATGATGATGGCGCGGGTGCGCGGCGTGATGGCAGCGGCAATCCGGTCGAAATCGGGGCGAAATGTGCCTGGCGTCAACGGCACCCGCACCGGTACGCCGCCGGCAAGCAAAATATTGGGCACATAGCTGTCGTAGCACGGATCGAGCACGATGACCTCGTCGCCAAGATGCACGATCGCCAGAATGATCGTGATGATGGCTTGCGTTGCGCCGGCCGTGATGGTGATCTCTGTTTCACTTGAGTACTGGCGGCCATGCAGCGCCTCGATCTTTGATGCTATCGCCTGGCGCAGGGAGGCCACGCCAGGCATGGGCGGATACTGGTTATGCCCGGCCTGCATCGCCGACGAGACGAACTCGATGAGCCTTGGATCGCAATCAAAGTCGGGAAAGCCCTGCCCCAGATTGACCGCCCCATGCTTGGCAGCGAGCGCGGACATCACGGTAAATATGGTGGTACCCACGGCAGGCAATTTGCTTCGCAAAGCAGGCGTTCGGAGTAATATGGTCATGGCGCTTCTCTTGGTTCGTGATCGCCAATTATAACCAGCGCAGCCGGTCTGCAGGCGCGGATCGAGGCCAGACTGAAAGACAAGGCACAGACCTGGAGGAAGCATGGATCAACAGCTGCGCACCTTGCAAGATCACGAAAGCAAGACCGGCGGCGTGCCCTCGGTGCTGCGCCTGCTCAATTGCTGCAGTGCCAGTCTCGAACACCTGCTCGGCGACCTGCGCAACCAATCCGATGCCGAAGCGGCGCTGCGCGCGATCGCCGCGCAAGTGCTGCAGGCAATCGCGCTCGACACCGACATCGCACTAGCTGCAATTTTACTGAACCGGATCGGCGGCACTTACCCGGTGCGCCACTGCGTCGAGACGGCGCTGGTCGCCACGCTGGTGGCGCGCGCAACAGACCAGACACCGGAGCACACCTTGATCATCGCTGCCGCTGCGCTGACGATGAACGTGGCCATGCTGGCGCAGCACGACAGTTTTCAAAGCCAGGGTGCGGCGCTCACGCGTGCCGAACACGATGCCATCGAACGCCATCCAAAAAACGGGGTCGACTTGCTGCGGGGGGTGGGCGTGCACAATCAGGCATGGATTGCGATCGTCATGCAACACCATGAAATGGAGGATGGCAGTGGCTATCCTGAGGGCAAGATCGGCGCCGATATCGCACCTGGCGCACGACTGGTCGCTTTGGCCGACCGTTATTGCGCGCTGATATCGGCGCGCAATTACCGCCGCTCGATGCTGCCAGAGCTGGCACTGCGCACATTGATCGCTGCTACCTCGCCAGAGTTGGCCGGTCATTTCAGTGCCGAACTCGGGCCGTATCCGCCCGGCACGCTGGTACGGCTGAGCAATGGGGATATCGGCGTCGTGGCTCGCCGCGCAGGGCAACAGCGCGGCATCGTCGTTCATGTACTGCGCGGCGCCGACGGCTCAGCTGTCGCTGACGATGACTTGCCTTTGCGTGATGGCGCGCAGATCGCCGAAGCGCTGCACGAAGATCAGGTGCTGCTGCACTTTCGGATGCAGCAGATCTGGGGCGCGCAGGCGATGCTATGAGATCGCCACGATCTCGGAACGTCTGTCAGCGCGCCAGTTGTTGCAGTTTCTTGTCGACGAAATTGGGCAATTCGCCATCGAGCGTGCCCGATGCCTTGGCTTTTTGAAATGCCATTCTGGCCTCCGGAAAGCGCTGATCGGCTTGCAGCGAGATCCCCAGACCCATCCACCAGATGCCATTTTTCGGATTCATCCGCAGCGCCGAGGTGTAGTGCTCGACAGCCTCCTTGTGGCGCTGCTCGCGTTGCAACAAGGCCGCGATGAAACTCTGGTACTCGGGATTATCCTGCGCATTTGGCAGCGAACGCTGCAGGGTTTGTAGCGCCGGTCCGCTGCGCTCGACCTGCAGTCGGGCCAGCGTCATCGCCATCGCCGTTTGCGCCGGATCGAGCGCCAAGCCCTGCTCCAATTGCTGCATCGCTTCATCGCTGCGCCGGCTTTCCAGCAACAGTCCGATCAAAGTCTGACGCGCCGCGTCGTGACGCGGAGACAGTCGCAACGTTTGCTCCAGCGCGCTGATGCCAGCCGTGACGCGCCCGTCCTGCACCAGAGCGAGCGCCCTGCGGTATTCGTTCTCCGCTTCCTGGCGTGGATTGGACTGTTTCATTTGTAACGCATTGTCGGCCACGGCAGCAGTGCCGGCAGACCTGACATTGCGCAGACGCGCTTCGCTGCGCTCTGCTGCTGCAACTGGTGCAGCGGCCTCGATCCTGGCAATGCGCTGTACTGGCCGTTCGACTCGTTCGATCCCATCGACCCGCTCCGGCCTGTTGCGGCTTTCAGCCAGGCGCACAGCTGCCGGTGCCGGCGCACGCACTGTTGCCGGCGCGCGGGTTGCGACCGGCGCAGCTCGCTTGGTCTCGGGCGCGGCGGCGATCTTGGTCTCAGGCACCGCTGACGCGGCGGCGACCGTGGCCTCGGGTACAGCCTGCACCAAGGGCGCCGCAGGCGCCAGCGTAACCACCTCGACCGGCGGCATAGACGCTTGCGGCGACTCTGCCAGCGTCACGGCGGCCAACGGCACCAGCGGCTGGTCGGAGGCAGCAGGCGCGACCGGCGTGGCAGTAAAGCGCCAGATGCCTAGCCCAGCCAGCGCCACCACCGCAACCACTCCCAGCGCGGTCAGCACCTGCACTTCAAGCCGGCGCGTTCCTTCCGGCACCGAGCGTATGCTCGAAAAATCGGAGCGCGCCGCTTGCAAGCCGCGCGCATCGAGATCTTGCAACATCTTGTTGATTACGCTCATTTGGTCAATACCCAGGTCAGACCAGCCACGGCGCACATCATCACCGGCACCGTCATCGACGACCAGTTCAAATGCTTGTTGATATTCTTGCTCAACAGGGTGCCGAGTCGCTTGCTCGCCAGCGTATCCTTGGCTGCCACATGCACGTGGCGCCAGGTCACTTGCTGCTTGCCTTCACCGTAGCTGAGCATCAACGCCTTGTGCGCCATGATGTTGACCAGGCGCGGAATGCCGCCGCTGGTGGCATACAGGCGGCCGATGGCTGCTCGGGAAAACAGGCGGCTGCCCATGAAACCGGCCACCCGCATCCGATGCGATACATAATCGTCGACGTCGGCGCGCGACAAGGGCACCATGTGGTAGTGGAACGTAATACGCTGAGTAAACTGCCGAAACGATTCCAGCTCCAGGATGCGGTTCAATTCCGGCTGACCGAACAACACGATTTGCAGCAATTTGCGCTTCTCGGTTTCCAGGTTGGTCAGCAGGCGCAGCACTTCCAGCGTTTCCATCGGGGCGGCCTGGGCTTCGTCCAGGCACAGCAGCACGCGCTTGCCTTCGCCAGCGAGCAGCAGCAAGCCGAAGTTAATGGCCTTCAACAGATGATGCTGATCCATGTCCTTTTCCAGCACAATGCCGAGCTCGTCAGCCAAGGCCAGCAACAGCGTGCGCGGTTCCAGGAAAGGATTCGGAATGTAAGCCGTCACGAAGCCATCGTCGAGCATCGTCATGAATTTACGGCATAACAGCGTCTTGCCGGTGCCCACTTCGCCGGTGATCTTGATGAAGCCTTCGCTGCTCTTCACCGCCACCAGCAGCGTGTTGAGCGCATGGCGCGACTGGGCGCTGGAAAACAGAAAACTGGTGTCGGGGGTCAGCCCGAATGGCAATTCGGTCAAGCCGAAATGTTCTGTGTACATCATTACTCACGCTCCTCTACACGACGCGGCTGCAAGGCACCCATGCGCCGTTCCACTGCCCTCAAATCCTCGACGCCGCTGTCTTCATCGACGATGCTGGGCTTGATCAAGACCACCAATTCACGCTTCTGGGTCTGGTTCGCGGTATTTCTGAACAAGCCGCCCAGACCCGCCATGTCGCCGATCAGCGGAATTTGCGAACGGTCGCCGCTGCTGGCCTGACGCATTAAGCCGCCCAGTGCAATGATGCGCCCATTCTGGCCGCGCACGATGCTATCCATTTCGGACGTGCTCGATGCCGCCAATGGCAAGCTGAGCGAACCGGCATTGCCCAGATTGACGGACTTGTTGACGGTCGACACCTGGCTCACCGAAGGATGCACGTGCAAGATGATGTTGCCTTGGCTATCGATCTGCGGCGTCACGTCGAGCACGACGCCAGAAAAGAACGGCTGCAAGGTCACGTTCGGGCTGGTCACGCTGCTGGTGCCGGTGGCGACCGTGCTGGTGCTCACGCCGGTGACATAAAATTCATCGGTGCCGATCTTCAGCACCGCTTTCTGGTTGTTCATCGTCGCGATGCGCGGGCTGGACAGCACGTGCACGGAACCCTGCGATTCCAGGAACGAGATCAGCGTCGAAAAGCTGCCGGTCTGGAACGCCAGCCCGAACAGCGAACCGCCGGCGCCAGCGGCGGCGCCCAGCGCAGAACCGGCGGTCGCCGTGATCGAGGTATTGCCACCGCTCGACTGCAGCGTCGCGACGCCATTGAGGCGCGGATTCAGCGCAGTCCCGGGCGAAACCATCCCCAGCGCCAGCGGCAAGCCATTCGCGGTCGTGAAGGCGGCCCAGTTGATGCCGGTCTGGTAGGCATCATTCAATTGCACTTCCAGTATCTTCGCCTCCAGTATCACCTGGCGATCGACCGAAATCTGGGTCGCCTTCAGGAACATCGAGACATTGCGCAAGTCCTTGGGAAAGGCGCGGATCACCAGCACGCCGGACTGCGGGCTGATGACAACGCTGCTGCCATCCTTGCCTCCGGTACCGACAATGTCTTCCAGCGACTTCTTCAATTCGACCCAGAAATCGCTGGCCGAAATAGTGTTGACGACGGTGCTGTCTTGCACCGAACCGCCACCGCCCTGGTTATTTTGGTTCCCCTGATTGCCCTGATTACCCTGATTGCCTTGACCACCCTGGCCGCTGCCAGAATTGGTGATCGAGGTCGAGGTCACGCGCAGGCTGGAATTGCCCTTGCGGCTGCCGGTCAGATAATTGACGTGGTACATCCGGGTTTGCATCGTCAACGGAAGGATGTAAATCCTGGTGCCTTCGACGCGGTAATCATAGCCATACAGATCGCGCACCGCATCGAGCGCCTCGAACAGCGTCACATCCTTCAGGTTGGCCGAGATCAAGCCTTCCACTTTCGGGTCCAGCAGTGCGCTGAAACGGGTATTTTCGACAATGGCCGAAAAAAACTGGGCCGCTGGCACAGGCTGTCTGAAATTGATGCTGAAGCGCGGCTCCAGCGGTTCGCGCGCTTTCGGCAAGATCGTTTCCAGCGGCGGCAGCAAAGCGCGACTGACCGCATCCGACTGCGATGGGGTTCCGATATCGGCCTTCAGGTTCGCCTTGATCAAGTCATAGCTCTCGTGCTGAGAAGCCGGTGCGGCGCATCCCGCCAACAGCAGCGCCGCCAGCACGGTACAAAGGGCAAATTGAGCATTGTTCATACAGTCTTCTCTATCATTTAACATTGCTGTCAGATCCGCCGTTGCGCTGCTCCGGCACCGGAAAAAGTTTCAATACCTTCACGTTGTTACCATTTCGCAACACCACTTCATTTTCCGAAATGCCAGCAAGCACCGCGCCGTCGAACTTGTCGCCGAGGCGCAGCGTCTGGCCGCTGATGACGGCGACTTTGCGTGCTGAGGGTCCGCGCCCGATCAACACCATCTGCAACTGGGCCGGCGTGGCCGCCACGGTGCTGCCGGAACCGAGGCCGACCGCAGGCCGGGTCGGATCGGGCAATGCTTGTGCTTGCGCGCTTGCACCCCACAGGCCGGCGCTCAACAGTGCGATCGCAAGCAGGCGCTTCATAACTTGATCCATATCTGGTCCAGGCTCAGTGTGTAGACGGTGAAAGTCAGGCGCGACAAGGGATAAGCGTCGACCACCAGATCTGCCTTGCCCCAGTACAACTTGGCCTCCATATTGTCGAGCGCCGCCAGGTAGGCCAGCAACTCAGAATAGCGCCCTTGGACTGTGATTTCAATCCCGTGCCGGTAGATCAGATTGGCCGCGCTCGGCGTCGGCGCGATGGTCGACACCGCCGCGGCACCAGGCGCGGCCACGGCGACCGGAGCCGCGCTGGCCACTGCGTTCACCACCAGTTCGGACAAGGGGCTGCGCGCCAGACTCTTCATCGACACCAGTTGCAACTGACCATTGGCCTTCAATATCGATTCCAGCAACGGCACCATCTTGCCGGGGGCGACCATGCTTTTTTCCATCGCCCGCAGTTCTTCGCCCAATTGCTGCGGCTGCAGTTTCAATTCGCTCAAGCGCTTGCGCAAGGCCAGATCGGGATCGGTTTCGTAGGCGCGCAGCTTTTGCAGCGTTTGGGCATCGATGCTGGCAATCTTGTTGTTCTGTTCCAGAATGCGCTGCGACAAGCTGGTTTTCTTCGCGATCAACGGGTCCAGCAGCCCTACCTGCAGGCCGGCGACCAGAACGCTGATGGCGGCGCCAAAGACGAGAAAGCGCTCGCGCTGGCTCATGCCATCGATTTTCACCACGAAATTGCGCCAGGATTGCTTCATTTGGTCGACCTTGCCGTCTTCGTCAGCGGACCGGCCGCCCGCAGCGTGAATTTGAATATCCCCGGCGTGGCAACTACCGGCGCCGGCGCGGTGGCAGACAATATCGCCGGTTCCCGGCTTGCCGCTGTCTTGCTCGCCGCTTCATCGAGGCTGGTGATGTCGAGGCCGCCGAAACTCTTGCCCTGGAAGGCCGACTCGGCCGCCAGCAGGCGAATATAATGCGGCACCAGATCGGCGCGCACGCTGTTGCCTTCGATGCCGATATCGTCGCCCGCAATCGTCAATCTGGTCAGCCACACGCCCGCCACCGATTGGCGCGCCAGGCCGCGCAAATACACCGAATACCCGAGCGCATTGCCAAAATCACCGCGCAACAACATGTCTTTTGCATCTTGCAATACGTTCAGATTCGCTTCCGCATCGGCCACTTCCTGCGCCAGCGCGTCATCTCTCTTGCGCGGCGCGAAATCGCGCGCCACCTTGACCAGCAACGCTTCGCGCTGCTCGACCTGGGCCCGGCCCGCCTCGGCCAGTCGTTCGATACCAGCCACACGGTAACTCATGAATGCGGTCAGCGCCATGCCGACTATGCCGATCACCAGCAGCGCCTGCACGATTGCCACTGCCGAAAACAGCTTCTGCTGGCGCTGCAGCGTGGGATTGAACAGATTGATTTGCTGGCTCACGATGCACTTTCCTCTTGTCGCAATGCTGCGCCCAGGCACATGAAAAATCGTTGCTGTTGCTGTGGATTGAGCAAATGGGGGGCATCGGACAGATCGACGATGTCGGCCAGGTCGAGCATGGCTACCGGCAGGTACATGTTTGTCGCCAGATGCGCTTGCAATCTGGGCGCCGCTATCGGCGCCAGCATCAGTTTGTCGACGACAATGAAATGGTACTGTCGATCGCAATGATCGAGCGAGCGCTGCAATTCAAGGGTAATCTTGTCGAAGATGGCCAGTTGCGCATCGGTGGCCTTCAGTTGCGCATTGAGTTGCTTGTTCGCTTGCTTCTTCGCTTGATCTTCATCCATCACCGGATCGATATCGCCCACGGCCGACTTGTCAGCCACAGGCTGACCCTCGATGGCCAGCAACTGCGCCAAACTGACATCGATGCGGCGCGATGAATACAAGGCGCCACCGTAGGTCACCGTCAGCAAGCCGCCATCGGCACTGAACGACAGCATCGCCATACCGCGGCCTTCGGGCTCCAGCATGGCCGACACATTACGCTGTGCCATCTCGGCAATATCGATGGTCGTCAACGCTATTTTTGCGTTTGAAAACAGCATCTGGCGCTGTTCGATGATGTTGTTTTGCGCAGCGACTGCGAACAGCGTCTGGTTGCGCACGCCCGGTCCCTTGGAAACGGGCACGTCGACCATGTCGATGGTGGCCCGGTCGACCGGAAAATCGATCATGTCCTTCAAGCGCCAACGCACTGCTTCTTTCATTTCTTCTTGCGGCACGCTGGGCGCATCCACCGACAGAAACTGATATTGCCCCTGCTCAAGCAAGGTGGTGCAGCGGTATTTTTTGGTGCGCAATTGCTTGCCAAATTTTTCCAGCCCGGCTGTTGGCAGCCCTTTTTCAAGCGCCTGGAACATGGCCAGCGTGACCGTCGGCTTTCCAGAGACCGCGTGACGCACGCTGAGCGCGTGCCAGCCGTCGTCGGCGATGCATATCGCCAGCCATTGACCGCCTTTATGTAGCCTTGCAAATAAACCCATGCCAACCATCCAGTATGAAATTGCCATCAGCGCGCTGCGCCTTCGTTTTGTGACGTCAGGGCATGAATAACCGGGGCAGGTTCAGATTCGATCGCGATCTGCTCCGATCACGCTCACATTGTCAGACACCAGCCCTCAGATTCAGCAGGATCATAGCTTAGTGCAACATTTTTTTGTTAAAAAATTTTACCAACACAAAACATGAAATATTTATATTATTAAATTACTCACTGCAATATACTATGGGCAATTAAATGAGGAAATACCAGCGAAAAAACTGCTGTTTAAATATATAAAAGCTAATTAATGTAGCGCAATGCGAGATCCAGCCGACGCTGCGATAGCGATCAAAAAAACAACACTGCGTCAGCCATTTCAAGAAACGCCCCTCACCAGGAATACCCAATGAGCACACGCCACCGCGCGCAAGGCCCCCAACCAAGCCTGACGTCGATTGTGCGCTGCAGCGCATCCTGGGCGGCAGCGGCGCTGTTGATGCTGACGGCCATGCCGGCGCTAGCAGTCAACAATTACACCTTCCCCGGCAATCTGCCTGGCGACTGCCGCGACAACTCGAATGGCAATTACAGCTGCGGCGCGCTGACGCTGGGCGCCGGCGACACGATCGTCGTCGTCGCCCCGCGCCCGGCCACCATCACCGTCATCGGCACATTGACGATAGGCGATGGCGCGCAGATCAATCTGACGGGATCGGCGTCCGAGCTGAAATTCATTGTCAGTGCGGGATTCGGCTTGGGCGTCGACACGGTCATGAATGCCAACATCGAAAGTGTCGCGGCCGGCCTGATCGGCGCGCGCAGCAAGATCAGCGGCGATATCAGCACCGGTGCCGGCATCCTGACCGCGAATGACAGCGTCAGCATCAACGGCAACATCAATACCGCCGCCGGCGCCGTCAACCTGGGCGCCGGCAACCAGGTGAGCGGCAACATCAATACGCTGGCCGGTGTCGTCACGATCGGCGCAAACAGTTCAACCGGCGGCTACATCACCACAGCCGGAGGCGAAGTCAACCTCGGCGCGCGCAATAGCGTCGGCAGCAACATCACGACGGCAGCCGGCGTCGTCACGCTGGGGGAATACAACAAGATCGGCGGCAGTATCAAGACCGCGGGTGGCGGCGTCAACATCGGCGCCAACACGACGGTCGCCAGCGACATCATGACGATGGCTGGCGTCGTCAATCTGGGCGCGTTTGGCGTGGTCGGCGGCAACATCGGCACCGATGCCGGCGCCGTCAATGTCGACAACGACAGCCGCATCTGCGGCAACATCGACACCCTGGTCGGCGGCGTCATCACGCTGACCGCCAATGTCAAGGTTGGCGGCGGCATCCACACCTTCGGTGCGGGAGCGATCACGATCAGCGCCGGCAGCACCGTGGGCGGCAACATGAAAGCGATGGTCGGCGTCATCACGATGACCGGCGTTCAGGTCGGCGGCGACGTCGAAGCCTTGATCGGCGTCATCACGCTGACCAACACGCGTATCCGCGGCAAAGTCAACACACTGACCTTTTTCTTGCTAGGCTTTGGCATTACAAGTACCAACAGCCAAATCTATGACAAGAGCCTTGTCATCCCAGCCGCTTGCGCCGCCAATCCCGCCACGCCAGCCTCGGCCGCATCGTTCGATGCGCTCGAGAGCAACACCAATCTTCCGTGGAGCAAGACAGCGCGCAAACCGCTGTATACGAAGCTGACCGGCGCGCCATTCACGCTCGACATCGCCGCCTTGACGGCCGATGGCATGCTGGAAAGCGCTTACGTGGCCAGCGGCAGCACCGACAAATATGTCCAGCTGGAATTGTTTGACGATCTAGGCTTGGGTGCAGCATGCAAAGATTACAAGAGCCCGGTGGCGGTGGGGAAAGCCAAGTTCGCGTCGGCCTCTCCTTCGGGCGCCGCCGGGCGCGCGCTCAGTGCACCGATCACGGTATCGGAAGTCCATCGTTCGCTGCTGGTGCGCATCAGGGAATGCGCCGACAGCACGGACAACAAGCTCGGCACCTGCACCAGTTTCACCGGTACGGCGCCGGCTTGCTCATCGGACCGGCTCGCGGTGCGCCCTCCGGTGTTGAAACTGTCGACGAGCACGCCGATGGGCGTGGCGCCGCAAGTTGATGATGGCAATACCATCCGCGCCGGCACCGACTTCACGCTGCGCGCCACGACCACCGGCGGCTACGACGGCATGCTGACCCTCGACGCGAGCAGGCTGACGGCGCAATTGCCCAGCGAAGGCACCAATACCCAAAGCGGCGGCATCATCGGTGTGCTGACGCCATCGACGCTGTGGGCGAACGCAAACGCGGTACCGGCCACTTACAGCGAAGTCGGCTATCTGTACATCGGGATCGGCGCTTACCGCGACGACAATTACACGGCCATCGACAGCACTGCCGGCGATTGCATCATCAGCACCTTCAACAATGCCAACCTGGCCGACACCTTGAGCGCAGACGGCAAGTATGGCTGCAGCATCGGCAACAATGTCATTGCATCGCTGGGGCGCTTCGTGCCCCATCATTTCAGCACAGTGATTGTCGATCGCACACCGCTCATTTGCCCCCCTGGCTTGAGCCAGGAAGGCCAGCCCTGCAGCGCTGCTTATTCGGGGCAGCCGTTCAGCGTGACGATCACGGCGCTCAGCGCCAACAACACGACTACCCTCAATTACAAGAACTTGCTGGCGCGCGCAGTGACGCTCGAAGCCTGGAGCGAGCCGGGCATGCTGGCGGCGGAAAACCAGAATCCGCTGACGATGTTCCCTGTTCCTGTTCCTCCGGCTGTCGTCGGCCATGGCGCCTTGAGTTCGGTGGCAGCGGGTGCGTTCACTGATGGCGTGGCCAGCGCAAAACCGGTCTACACTTTCCCGGTGCGCTATCCTGCGATCGCGCCGGCGACGCTGGCCGCTCCCACCATCATCTATCTGCGCGCCCGTGAAAACACCGGTGTCGCAGCCGACAATGCCACCTCGGCCAAGGCAGTGGCAGCATTATCGATCGAAGCCGGCATCACTGTGATCAGCGGCCGCTTCAAGCTTGACAATAATTACGGCTCCGAATTGCTGGCCGTGCCGGTCACGACACGGGCTCAATACTGGAATGGCACGCGCTTCATCAACAACACCAACGACAAGACCAGTGACTTCAGCGCGGCCAATGTCATGCGCAGCGATTGCAAGTTGCGCGTGAATGGACGAACCACGACCGATCCTACATGCAAAAATGCCACTACCATGCAGGCATCACCGCTAACAAACACCATGAAAAACGGCTCGGCCATCTTCAAGTTATCGACCCCGGGCACCGGCAATACCGGCAGCATCGATCTCAGCATCGACTCCAGCACCTCGCCGTGGTTGCCGAGCACCAAGGCACGCATCGGCGTGGGCATCTACAAGGCCGGTCCATTGATCTACATTCGCGAAATGTATTGAACCGCAGCAAAAAAATCACGCCTGGGCGTGATTTTTTTTGCATCATTCAAGACGAGATCAGAACCGCACCTCGAGCACGCGCTGCACGTAATCGGGGTGATTCGCCGTGGCAGCCTGCGGACAGGTACCGGCAGCGGTCGGCTGGTTGCAGGCGGTCGATTTCAGCGTATAGGTGACCAGATCCGGCTGATAGTTGATGTCTTGCACACCACCGGCCGTGGCTGGTTGGTTCAGTGTCACCGTGCTGGGACCGGTCACGCTCAGTATCGTGGTGCCGGCAGGGATGCCGATTCCCGACACCGGTATGCCATCTGCCAGCATGGTCGTGTCGGCCACGTTGCTCACCAAAGCAGTACCATTGGTCAGCATGCCGGAAAACGTCCTGCGGCTGAGCGCGCAATTGACGGTGACCGTGAAGCCCGTCAGCGTGGTGCCGGCAGGCAGTGCAAACGAAGTCGCGGCCTCATTCAGGCATTTTTGCTCTCTCAATGCAGTGTCTGCTTCTCGCAATCGGTGGTACAACCCCCATTCGATGCCGGCGCGCGCAGCCTGATAGGCGCGCTCGCCCTGGATATCGAGCGCGGAGGCGATCTGGCTGCTGCTCGTCACCTTGACGATGGCCGCGCCCAGCGCAGAGAGCATGACCAGCAGGAAGATCGCGCTGAACAGACTGAAGCCGCGTTGATTCACCACGCGGAAAGATTGAGCCGAGCGTGTGGGCATTTTTTGCATCATGGCGTGTTATCCACGTGAACCTGGTCAAACAGCGTGACCTCGCCGACATTGCCGCCAGCCTTGGCCAGCGTGAAGCGCAAGCCGATCACGCCGCTGCGCCGGCTGGCGTCGCTCGCATAATCGAACAGGCAACCACGCACATCGCCGGCCAGCAGCGCATTTTTTGGCGTCATCTGCAGCGCAACGGGGCGCGTCGTGTCGACCGTAGCCAACGCCGCATCCGTGGTCGGCTGCGCTTCCTGGATCGCATAGTTCCAGTAACGCCGCACTTGCCCGCCCTGGACCGCTGGAGCACAGCGATAGGTGACCGCTGTCGTGACAACCTGAAAGCGGTGCCTGGGCGACTCGAAGGCCCCAGCTTGCGCATAGCGGTTGACATCCATCGTGAGCACATTGCCGGCCACGCCAGTGAGCAGCGCGCGGTTGCCACCCTGATAGGCGTCGGCCGGCGCGATGCCTGGCCCGAGGTTGTAGACCACGACATAGTCACCGACCAGAATCGTCTGGGAATTGGTCAATGGCGAGCCGATATAATTGAACGATTTCAAGGAGGAATCGGTGAAGCTCAGCTCGCCCGGATTGCTTGGCGTCCCCACCGCCAGACCATCGTCGATAGCCTGGTAACGCGCACCGGTCTTGGTCAGCAACAATTCCAGGTACTGGATGCCATTCACCTCGACTACCCGGATGCTGTTGGGCAGCGCCAGGCGCAAGTCGACCCGCATCTTGCGCAGCGCGGCGCCGGCGGTATCGGCCAGATCGGCCCGGTCGCGCACATCCATGTAAGTCCGGACCGGGGCACGGATGAAGATGGCCACCATCGCTGCGATGATGCCGGTGATGACGATGACGACGATCGCTTCGATCAGCGTGAAGCCGCGTTGCTGGTTCAGGTTCAGGTTCAGGTTCATGGGACGGCGTTCGGTGCGTAGCGGGTGCGGTAACCGTCGAGCACGACATCTTCGCTCGCATAGTGGATGCGCACCCGTATGCGCAGCACGTCGTTGGTGCTAGCGGCGATCGCGCCGGCGTCGCTGCCGAGCGACTCGGGCGTGATCGTCAGGAATGCAGTGTAAGGCTTGAGCAGGGTTGGATCGGCGTTATTGGCCGGGGTCAAGTCGCCTGCCGCAGCCTGGTTCAAGTCGGTCAAGGGGAACGACTGCTCTTGCCCGTATGCGGTGACGTAATCGTTGACATTGTCGTAAGGACGGGCATCGTCATTGCGCTGGTCCGCGGCATCGTTGACATCGCGCTTCTCGGGCCCGACTGCTTCGATCCATTTTGTGCATCCTACCGGAGCGCCGGGAGCCGATGTCGTGACGAAGGCGCCGGTCGCCGTCTCGGCGGTGTCGTCGGCCGGATCGCACCAGGTGTAGCGCGCCAACTGGATTTCCTCCAGAATGCCCTCGGCGATCGATACCGCCTGCTTGCGCAGCTGCGGGTCGGCGCTCGCCTTGTTGCCTTGTATCATGACCATCAGCACGCCGGCCACGGCAATGCCGACGATGACGATGAACAGCACCAGTTCGACCATCGACAAGCCGGATTGGCGCCGCAGGCGTTTGTTGACACACTTATTGATGGACATAGCCGGTGTCTTCCTCGACGTGCAAGCTCTGGAGCTCGGTGCCGCGCCGCAGCTCCAGCGTCAGTCTGGCAAAAGTGCCATCGCCGATTCCGCCATCGGTAGCGGCGTAAGGTTTACCGAGCGGGCTGAAATAGAAATATTGCAAGCTTGCATACGGCGCTGCCGGACTCAAGGCGTAAGTGGTCGCCGTTGGCAACGCTTCGCAGTACCAGGCCTTGTCATTGTCACAGACTGCGGTACCGGCATTGCCGCCTGGACCTTGCACGTGCACCGTGCACGCTGCGTCAAAGCAGAGCGCGATGCGATCACCTCTGAGTTGCACGAAGACCTGTCGGTTTTGCACGATCGCAGCCTTTTGCGCAAACCTCAGTTGTGCCAGTGTCTGGTCAGCATAAACGCGGATGTCGAAACTCTCGCGCCCGATGAAGCGGCTCGAGGCGACGGCGCCGAGGATGCCGGTCAACACCAGCACGGCGATCAGTTCGACCAGCGTGAAGCCGCGTGCGGAATGGGGAATTGGGTGCATGAATTCAGAGACGGGGTGGGTGTATCGCCCACCCCGGCGCAAGGGTCAGCTCTTGCGCGATGATCATTTAAGTATTGGTCAGTACAACACCGCCGTTGGCTGGATCGTAGGTAAATTTGCGCGATGTCGGTGTTTTGGAACCGCCATGGTAAGTGAAGGTGCAAGTATTTGCACCTGAACCTGCGAGTGCTGCCCATTCAACAGCGGGTGCAGTCGCTAGAGTTGCATTGGTCGCTGTTGCAATAGTCGGACGGCCCGAGCTAAGAACAGTTTCCCAAATAGCTACACAAGCTGCATCGCCAGTGGCACCAGCCGTAAATGCCATTAATCCAGTCGTCGCCGCTAAAGTTGGCGCGCCAGTGCTCGTTGTGTTTCCGAATGCATTGTATCCGACCACTACATTTTCAATAGTAGCTGTTGCGCCGCTGGCGCAAGCCGTAAATACACCTGGGGAACCTACCGTTGGAACACAAGTACCGATATTTGAACCATCCACCAGCCACTTCGCATGCTCCATCGCCACGCCTGTCGTGAAGCCGCCAGCAACGCCAGCCACTGCAGCCTTGCGCGCATCAGTCGTCAGATCGAAGAAACGCGGCAACGCGGTCGCGGCCAGGATGCCCAGGATCACGATCACGAC
>CANFGA010000019.1 GCA_947446335.1 Oxalobacteraceae bacterium
CCTGCCGCAATCGCATCGCCCAGCGCTGCCAACGCCGATGCCGCGCTGGTGCAAGGGGTGACTTCGTAACCGAGCAGCTTCAACCAACTGGCGGTCACGGCCAGCAATTCGATTTCGTCATCGACCACCAGCACCCGTTCTGCTGCGCCCGCCAGCGCCAGCGCCGGAGCATCGGCAGCCGTGCCGCCAGCCTCGGCCTCGGCCAGCGACAAGGCCAGCGGCAAGATCAGCTTCACCGTCGTGCCGTGTCCAACTTCGCTATAGAGCAGCAATTCGCCGCCGCATTGGGTGACGAAGCCATGCGCCATCGCCAGCCCGAGTCCGGTGCCGCGGCCGCGTTCCTTGGTCGTGAAAAATGGCAACATCGCATTCGCCAGCACTGCGGCAGTCATGCCGCTGCCGGTATCGGTCACCGAAAGCGCGGCATACTGGCCCGGCGCCAGCGTGACGATGCCATCGCCCGGCGCCACTGTGCGCAGGCGCATGCTCAGCGTCAGCTGCCCGCCGCACGGCATCGCATCGCGTGCATTGATGACCAGATTGAGCAAGGTGCCGGCCAGGCCACCCGGATCGATCTGCACCATAGGGCAATCGGCCAACGCCATGTGGACCTCGATGTCGGGGCCGGCCGTGTGGCGCAGCAGCGGCAGCAATTCACCCAGCCGCGTCGTCAAATTGACCGATTCGGCAACTACCGATTGCGCACGCGCCACCGACAGCAGCGCGCGCGTCAAGTCGGCGCCGCGCAGCGCCGCCATCAATGCCGTGTCGACCCTGGCCTTGGCAGCGCCGTCGCCATCGAGTCCATCGGCCAGATCATGCGCCAAGTCGTGGGCCAACAAGTCGAGGTTGCCGATGATCACACCCAGCATGTTGTTGAAGTCGTGCGCCAGGCCGCCGGTGAGCTGGCCGATCGCATCCATCTTTTGCGCCTGGGCCAGACGAAATTCGGCCTTGCGCTTGTCCGAAATGTCTTCCGCCACCGACAGGATCAGCGTCTCGCCATTTCTTGCCACATGCTGGCCCCTGACGCGTACCGGGATGCGGCTGCCGTCCGTGCGCAGATATTCCTTTTCATATGGTCCGTAGCTGCCGGTCCGATGCAAGATCTCGGTCTGCTCGGCATCCTGGCCCTGGTATTCCACTGCGCTTGCCTGCGCATTGCTCATGCCCAGGATCTGCTCGCGCGGCAAGCCCAGAATCTCGGCAAAGGCCGGATTGACATCGATGAAGTCGCCGCTAGGGCGGCGCAGCGCCACGCCGATCGGCAACTGATCCAGCAATTGGCGATGGAACAGGGCTTCGGCCAGACGTTCGGCATCGGCCTCCTTGCGCTTGGCCTCGGCCTGCGAGCGCACGGTGACATCGCGCAACGTGGTGTGCACCGCATGCTGGCCCTGGTAATTCACTGGCACGCAATGTATTTCCGCCTGAAATGGTGTGCCATCGAGCTTCAGACAAATTATCGGCAGCATCGGCAGGGCCGCGCTGACATCAAGGTTGGCTAGCAGCGTCATCCGATCTTGCACCGCCGAATGAAAGGCAGGGTCCACAAACTCCAGGATCGATTTACCGACCCACTGCGATGCCGACCGGTCACCGACGAACTTGACGAAGGACGGATTGACGCTCAGTACTTTTCCATCCCGATGCAGCAAGATCGCGTCAGGCGCACCCTCGACCAGAATACGATAATTTTCCTCGCTGGCCTTCAGCGATGCCAGCGATGCCTGCAACGCTTGCGTGCGCTGGGCCAGCGCACCAGCGCTGCACGACATCGCCTGAGCAACGTCGTTCGCTTCTTGGAAGTGCACCTTGGACACAGACGCCATTTGTTGCGTCCCCATCGCATTGGCACGCATCATCAACGATTGCACCGAACCGGCGATCCTTTCGCCCGTGAACCAGGCCAGCGCGATGCCGGCACCAAACAGCAAGGCGATGCAGGTTCCAAAAAAAACCAGCGTACGCATCAAATGCGACTCCAGGTTGGCACGGGGAATGGCGATCACCACGCTCCAGCCAGACAAGGCCGAGCGGGTATACAAGGCCAGCGATGGAATGCCTTCGATGGTCGTCAGATCAAACAGGCCTTCGGATGCCGGCGTGCCCATCTGCTGCATGGCCGCGGTCGCCGTTTTCTTGCCGATGAATTGCCCGGACTTGTGCGTGCGCGCCATGATGGTACCGCTGGTATCGACGACGGCGGCGATCGATTGTGCCGGCAATTGCTGGCGATCCAGTATCGCGTTCAGCTGTGCTGCCGGGATGCCGACACTGACGACATAGGCGACCTTGCCATTGGCGAATGCCGGGACACTGATGGATATCATGTGGTGGCCTGTCAAGGCATCGATGAACAAGCCGGAAATGACCGGTTTGCCATTGGCGACCACGCGCCCGATGTGATCAAGATTGCCAGACATCGGCACAGGGGCTCTGGTGCTGAACATCATCTGCCCGAGAGCATCGCTGACAACGATCGTTCTGCCCACGTTTCTCGTTTGTAACAACTCTTCGGTGCGGGCATGAAAACGGTGCCAGTCATGGGCAAACAGGGAGCGTGAGGTCGCCAGCATTTCTGCTGCACTCTGGGCATCATCCAATTGACCATCGATCGCCAAGGACAACGAACGGGTGATCTGCAGTGTCTTTGCCTGGAGATCTGCACTGTCTTCGTGATACAGATAGGATACCAGCGCGCCGATGCCGAGCGCAGCCGGCAGCAAACAGGCAACGACCATCCAGATCAACATGGCGCGCACCGATGGCAGCTTTCCAGTCCGGCGCGTTGCTTGGCCCTGGCCACTGAAGCCAGTCCTGTGATCCTGGAGTTCAGATATGTGTTTCTGATGTTGTCCCATGTACTCTTTTATCTGTTGCACTCTGAGGGCATGCGCCCATGCCCTGTCTGCGGCGACGGCAACTCCGGCTTCCCGAACGGGCTTTCGAAGATGTCGTCAGAGCGCTGCTGGCGCGGCGCGATAATACTGCAATTCGAATCAGAACCCTGCAAATAATTAAGATAAAGTAATATTAATTGCATTAAGGAAATTATACAGATATAAACCATTCGTCGCCATCTATTCAAGGACAACGTCTTCAGCCATTGCGCGGCGGGATCATTCGAATCGCTGACGCAGGCTCGCCTGGCATCCCCGGAGCGGTGAAATGCAGCGAGACAGATGGGGACAGCAAAAGGAATGGAGACGGCAAGAGCTGGGCGCAGCAAAGGATGGGCGCCGCAATGCTCGGTGCGGGCCAGACGATGATTACTGCCGCCAATTGGGCTGCGTATGGGTGTGGGCGACAAGTTCTGAACGCCAGAAATCAAAAAGCCGGCATCGGGTGGGCACCCGATGCCGGCTTTGTTCCATCGCGTGCGCGTTACGCCAGTTTGACCGCGTGCTCGCGCGTGGCGTGAAAAGTGAGCTTTGGCCAGCGCTCTTCGGTCAGGCGCAAGTTGACGCCAGACGTGGCCAGATAAGCCATGTTGCCGGCGGCGTCGTAGGCCACGTTGTGACCGAGCGCATTCTCGAAATCCTGCAACGCGCGCTTGTCGTCGCTGCTGATCCAGCGCGCGCTGCTGATGCTGGTGCCTTCGAACACGGCGTCGACACCGTATTCATTCATCAAGCGGCTGGCCACGACTTCAAATTGCAGCACGCCGACCGCGCCCAGCACCAGTTCGGCGCCCTGCACCGGCTTGAAGACCTGCACCGCGCCCTCCTCGCCCAGTTGCTGCAAACCCTTGTGCAATTGCTTGATCTTGAGTGGATTGCGGATCCGCACCGAACGGAAGAAGTCCGGCGCGAAATAAGGGATGCCGGTAAATTGCAGCATCTCGCCTTCCGAAAAGCTGTCGCCGATCTGCATGTTGCCGTGGTTCGGCAAGCCGATGATGTCACCGGCATACGCTTCCTCGACTTGCTCGCGCGACGAGGCCATGAAGGTGACGACGTTCGAGACCTTGATTTCGCGCCCCAGGCGCAGATGCTTGATCTTCATCCCGCGCTCGAAGCGGCCGGAACAGACCCGCAGGAATGCAATCCGGTCGCGATGGGCCGGGTCCATGTTGGCCTGGATCTTGAACACGAAGCCGGAAAAACGCGGCTCGGCAGGAGTGACCACGCGCAGCGTGGCATCGCGCTCACGCGGCGCCGGCGCCCAGTCGACCAGCGCCGACAGAATTTCGCGCACGCCGAAGTTGTTGATCGCCGAGCCGAAGAACACCGGGGTTTGCACGCCGGCAAGAAACTGCTGCAGATCGAACGGGTTCGAGGCGCCATGCACCAGTTCCACTTCCATCTTCAATTGCTCGATCTCGAGCGGGAACATCTGCGCCAGGCGCTCGTTATCGATGCCCTTGATGATCTCGAAGGTCTGGTCAGCCTTTTCGCTGCCCGGCTTGAACAGCATGATTTCATCGCGCAGCAAATGATAGACGCCGCGAAAATTCTTGCCCATGCCGATAGGCCAGGTCACCGGCGCGCACTGTATCTTCAGCACCGATTCCAGTTCATCGAGCAAGTCGAGCGGATCGCGCGTCTCCCGGTCCATCTTGTTCATGAAGGTGATGATCGGCGTATTGCGCATCCGGCACACGGCCAGCAGCTTGATGGTTTGCGTCTCCACGCCCTTGGCCGCGTCGATCACCATCAAGGCAGAGTCGACTGCAGTGAGCACCCGATAAGTGTCTTCGGAAAAATCCTGGTGGCCCGGCGTGTCGAGCAGGTTGATCACGTGGTCGCGGTGCTCGAACTGCATGACCGAACTGGCGACCGAAATGCCGCGCTGCTTTTCGATTTCCATCCAGTCCGAGGTCGCATGGCGTCCGCTTTTCCGTGCCTTGACGGTGCCGGCCAACTGGATCGCGCCCGAAAACAGCAGCAGTTTTTCAGTGAGGGTGGTCTTGCCGGCATCCGGATGCGAGATGATGCCGAAGGTGCGGCGGCGCGCGACTTCGCGCGCGATCGCTGCTGTCGCCTTGGCTGCAGATTCCAGCGTGCTTTCCTGAATTTCAGCCTGAATATCAGCCTCAATGTCTGCCTGAATTGCTTGCTGATCTTGATTGTCTTGCATGTCTTGAATCCCGTTGGCCATATTGTCGACCATGCTATGGCCAAAAAACCCTCGATTTTACAGGCTCTTGCGGGACCCGTGTCAACTAGTTCGCCGTCAAGCGCAAGGTTCAATCGGGACCAGCCCCCCACCCTTCGAACCCTGGTAACTAGTTCTTGATGCGGCGCCAGCCGACCTTGTGCGCGCCGATCGTATTGGGCGTGAGCAACTGCTGCATGATCATCTTGCCGTCGGCCGTCGTCGTCACCATCTTGTACGCGCCCGATGGCAGGCGGATGATGATGAAACCGACAGCGGCCGAGGTATTCGACAAGATGCGTCCGGCCAGATGGTCGGGGGTCAAATAGCTGCCGCTGCACAGATCGAACTGATAGACATTGCTGGTGCCGCCCACGCTGCAAGCCGAGGCGGAACTGGGGATGCTGGTGACGACATTGACTGCGCCCGATACGATCTTCGGATCGAGGTTCATCCGTTCGCCGCTGTTCTGATTCCAGTCCAGATACCAGCCGTTTTTTTGCGACAGATCGACCGCATTGTCGCTGATCGTGTAGTCGCCGCTGCTGCCAACCCGGGTCAAGGCTTGCTGCACCATGGTGTTGCCGCGCACGTCAAGAATCGTGCTGCCACCGTCTTTGAGCAAATACAGGCTCTGGAGATCGGTATTGGTCACGTCGGGCACATCGAGCAGGCGCCCGCTGCCAAACAGCGCCACGCGCCGCACCTGGGATGTGCCATCGGCCTCTGCCACCAGGCAAGTGCTGACATCCGGGCGCGCCGTGATCGGCTGGCTCGCGCCGGCGTCGCCCATCTTCAGCACCGGTACGCTGGCGCCGCTGGCATCGGTCAGATCGAAGCGCCACATCTGGCCCAGATTGTCGCCGCCATAGACATAGGTCGTGACCGGATCAAAGGCCGGATTGAGCGTGATCGCGGTGATCCGGGCCAGGCCCGATGGCGTGGTCGCATTGCCGGAACCGGTCGATACTTTCTTGAGCACCGTGCCGGTGGCGACATCGACGATATACAGATAGCCTTGGCCATTGCCGCCGGCCACACCATCGACTCCCGGCACATTGTTGTAGCCCGAGGTCAGGAACACGACCCACTGGCCATTCCACATGCCGAACTGCGGATTGCCGAAGCTCAAGCCCAGATCCGGGTCATTGGTGCTGCATACGCCGCTGTCGGCGCACAATTCCCACAACTGCTTCGGCGTTTCCGGATCGGTCACGTCGAGCGCGTAATAACCGCGCCCGCCGGCATTCAAGCCCGCCACCAGCACGGTCTTCCACAAGCCGCCAATTTGCACATCGGCCAGTTCGGGCGAGCCGTCGACGGTGAATTGATGGTTGGTGCCGTAGGTCGTGCTCGCTTGCAGCGCCAGCTTTTTCATGATGATGCGCGGTACATAAGCCCAGATTTCCTTGCCGCCATCCTTGCCCGGCGTCACGCTGCCTTCGCTCGGATTGGGCGCATAGAAGGCATGCAACATGCCATCGTTGGCAGCCCCGAACAGCGTGCGCTGACGCAGCAAGGACGCGCTCTTGAATTCGGCGTAGCCTGCAATTGAGTAAGACTTCCTGGCATCAAACAGATACGCCGGCTTGGCCGAGGCGATGTCGCCCAGCAAGATTGGTACCGGCACCACGATACTGCCAGAGTCGACCGGCGGCGTGTAATAGGCGCGAAAGACGGTATCGTTTGCATATTGCTGCTGGCCGCGCAACCAGTTGACCATCTGCGTACCGCTGTTGGCGATTTGCTTGTTGTCTGCCGTGAGCAAGGTGCACTGCGCCAGCAGCGTGCACTTGTTGGCGAACCAGGCTTGCTCGAGAGCGTTCATGGCGCCATATGAAAAATCCTTCAGCGCCGCGCCGCCGGTGTTGAACATCTTGATGTTGCGACTGTCGGACGCGGCAGCCGCTTGCAGGCCCAGTTGCGCCGAAGTGCTCCAGCGCACCACCGGATCGACTGCGCCGGTGACCGGATCGATCAAGCGATCGGCCAGTTCGCCAAACCATTTGACGGTGGTGAATGTGGCCGAAAAGATGTCCCGGTCTTCCTGCGAGATATTCGGTGTCGAAGTCGCCGCGGCGGCGGCGGCGCCGACCTTCACTTGCAGCTTCGTGATGGCTTCGCTCAAGCCCGCCACGACCTGTTTCGGGTCGGAAGTGCTGAAGTACTTGCCATGGCCATTGACAGCGGCATGCCACAGGTCATCGACCCTCTCTTGCACCGTGTTGGCGCTGTTGCTGGTATCGGGATCGGGCCAGACATAGGGGCCGTTGCCATTCCACGGGCAGCCGCTGGCCACGCCGGTGATCAGTTTGTAAAAATCACCGCCGACCTTGATCTTGGCATTGTCATAATCGGCATCGTAAGCCATGACGCCGTCCACGCCCAGGCCCAGCGTATAGGTCGTCATGTGCAAATGGGTATTTTCGCCCGGGCCGGCAGTGACGAGGCCGGGTTTGCTCATGTCCGGTTCCAGTTCCGGGCGCAGCGACACCGTCGTCGTGTTCGAACCGCCGTTGTACCAGTACAGGGCCACATCCGAGATCGACGGCTGGCTCTGGCTGCGGGTATCGACGCAACCGGCGGCGCGAGTGCAAAAGCGCGTCGTGTTCTCGACATTGTCGTTGTTCAACACGCTGGCCGAGGCGCCATTCCAGTAGCCGTCGGTGGTCAGGATCATGAAGTTTTGCTGGCAAGGAAACTGCACTACCTCTTGCCCGGCAGCATAATTGTAGGGGCTCAGGTTCGAAAACATCTTGCCCACGTTGTGCATCGCCGGGCGGATCGGGGTCGAGCCGCTGGTGGTGGTGTTGTACAAGGTGCTGTACCAGGTGCTGCGCGCGGTGGCGGTGAAATCGACGGGCTTGATGTCGATTGCGCCGCCCGCACCCGCCACCGACAGCCGGACATAGCCGACCCGGTAATTGGCCGTCAACGGCGCAAAGGCAACGCCGACCGCAACCTTCATCAATTGCAAACGGGTCTTGTAATACGCATACCAGTTGGCGAAATTGGTCATTTCTTCGGCATACGAGCAAGAACCCAGGCTGGTTGTGCAATCAAGGCGCTCCAGCGCAGACGGATAGGCATCGCGGCTGGCCACGATATCGGTGCGCACGAAGGTGCTGGGCGCCGCCAGCGCCGTCGTCGCCACCGGAATCGCATCGACGACGGCGGCCACCGCCGCCACGTAGCCGCTTGCGGCGGTGTAAGCAAACGCCATCGTCCCGGCATTGCTGACACTGCCAGTGGTGATGGCGCCGCCGTTGGCCGAGCCATTGGACTCGACCAGGCAAACCCGGGTGCTGGTTTGTTGCGCGCACAGCGATGTGATCGCGCTGCCGCCGACATAGGCGCGCACCAGGCCGGCGGTGCCGATCGCCGCCACGATCCGCGATGCGGCAGTGGCGGCACTGCTACCCTTGCCGATCGAAATATTGTTCGCCAGCACGACCCCCTTGTAGCTGATGCTGCTCAGCGTCGGGGTCGGGTTGCCGCTGCCGCTGGTGCCGCTGATGCCAAGCAATGCCGTCGGCGCCACGTAGGCGATGGCGGCATCGATGACGGCACTGCTGACGTTGGCGCTGATGCCCCAACCGGCGCGCGAACCGTCATAGACGACCGTGCAATTGGCCGCCGACTTCGCACCGCTGCACAGGACCGGGATCACCGCGACGATGTTGTCGCCGCCCAGCGCAATGCCAAAGCTCGAGCAAGCCGGCACCGTGGGCGCACCCAGCGGCACATTCACGCATGCCCAGTATTGATTGGTCAAGCCAGTCCTGGCGATGATGGACGCGGCCAGCGCACTCGCAGTCTCTTGCTGCTTGACTGCCGTATTGGTGCCGCTGGCGGCATTGACGGCGCCGTTGGTGATGGTGCGCGCCGTGCTCGGATCAGGAATCGTCACGCTATTGATCGCCAGCGGTGTCGCAAACAGCGAGGCGCCGATCGCGATCGTACCGTACGATGAGGCGGCGCCCGACGCCGTCGAATAGCGCGGATACAGATAGGCGCCCACGCGCTTGGCCTGGCACGTGGTCAACGCCGTGCTGTTACACCAGCGCACCTTGGCCGGCACCGGATAACCCGTTGGCGCCGGCGCGCCCACCGATGTCGACTTGCAAGTTTGCATAGCCTCGTCGGTGCAATATTCAGCCACGCCGATCGTGTAGTAATACGGATTGCCGAGCTTGGCCGTGGCGCTGCGGAAGGTGTTGTTCGGGTACGTGTAAGTGGCCGTGTTTTCCATGCAAGAACTGCTGTTGGCCGGGTCGCACCACTTCAGATCGGGAAAACCGGTCACCAGATTGCTGCTCGTGATCACGCTGCCAAACAGGTTGGTCTTGCGCGCGCCGAAACCGTCGCCGGTGACAGCGGTCCAGTTGGCGGTGTTGGCAGCTGTCATCTCGTCGTAATAGCTGCCATCGGCCTTGATCGGCGCAAAATAGCGGATGTTCGGATTGTAATACTGCTTGTTGAAATCCGGACTCATGAAAGGGGGATGACCGACCGTGCAACTGGTCGTGCCAGACGACAACAGCGCAGTGCTGCGGCACAGACTGTCGTTGACGTAGTCCGGCGTGTAAGCCTGATCCATCGAGCCGGAATTATCGAACAACAGCATCAAATTGGGCTTGACCGAACCGGTGCCCTCGATGTTAAGCAGCGGCACCTGCGCGATGTTGGTCACGGCAGCGCGAGCCGATATCGATACCGACATCGACAGCAGGGCTGCCAGCACAGCGCATGTCCTCGGCACAGCAGAAAGTATGATGTTCATTGCGGTTCCTGTCGCCATGTTTACTGTTGTTTTCAAGGCCTTGCCCACTCAGGCACCGATCAGCACCACAGCCTGGTTCACGACATTGCCGCCACGCACCCCGAAGATCCTGGCCGTGACGATGTAATGCACTTGCGGCGCCCCGGCCAGATTGGTGCTGTCGGCCGCCAGGCTCGAACCGAGCGGCACCGCACTGCCCGAATTCGACGTGTTCGGCGCCGTCTGCATGCAACTGTTGCTGGGTTTGTCATACGTGCCTTTCAAGGCACACATCCGATGAATCACATATTCGATGCGGTTGCCATCTTGTTCCAAGGTGAGCGAACCGACCCAGAATTCGGGGCTGGCGATGCTTTGCGTGGTATCGAATGTGGCAACGTAGGCGTTGCCGGCGCTGTCATCGTCCAGCACTGCCTTGTTCGCCAGCGCCGTGTCTTTCAACCACTGAAAACCGGTCAACAAGCCAAGATCGGCCGCCTTGGTCAGCGACGCATCGTAGGCCAGGCTCGATGTCAACAGCGTCCCCGATAAGCTGGACCGGATCAGATAGATGCTGGAAATTAACATCACCGTCAGCATGATCATCATCACCGGCAGCGCAACGCCGCGCGCGCGCAGATCGCCAGACCGATGCCGATCGTGCATCGGCTGGCGCGTTGGCAGGCTGGTGCTCGCTGTTGTGTTCACTCTGGCCTCCAGCCGGCATTGCGCAAAGGAACGATGGTCTCGAAGACCCGATAACGGTAGCATTGCCAGCCGAGCGCATCGCCGGCGGTGGCGACATTCACTTGCACCGGCTGCGCTGCCACCCCGAACGGTTCTTCGCGCACGAACACGACTGGCGCAGTCGCGCTGGCCCGGCACACGCCGCCGGCGTCCGCCCGCTCCGGATGCTTGCTGCGCGCCACGACCGCGATCCGCAGCGCCACCACGCGCTGGTAATCGCCGGCGCCGCCGACGATGCCATCGCCATCGGCATCGATCATGACGCCCGACCATGCGCCCAGCTGCACGCCCGAGGCTGGCGCGAATGCGGCGCCGCTGCGGGTATCGAAGCCGTATTGCGCTTTCAGCGACACCACATTATCGACGACCGTGGTAGCGGCGGCGCTGGCGCCGACCAGGTCGGTCGCGCGCAATTGCAAGAAGCCGCTCTCGACGGACCAGCTATGGAACGACAAGGTCGCCGCCGGCCCCAGGTTGAACAGGCGGGCCAGTCCGTTGCTGTACGCGGCGCCGAGAGCGCCGGCATTGTAGCGCGCGTTGTCCCCGCTGCCGGCAGCGATGTTGAGTTGCTGGGTGTTTGGTGGCTCCGGCAACAGGCGCGGATCGACGGCGATCTGGGCCAGCGCGCAGTTGGCGGCGCCCGCCACTTCCGGCGCCACCAGAATCACATCGCCGAGCGCAAAACCGTAGGGCACCCGATCGACGCTGATGGTCGTTCCCCCGCCATAGTTCTGGATCAGCCGCAAGGTCCCTGTGCCACTGATCGAACTGCCCGAATACAGCGTCAACCGGTCCGGATTGGCACCGTTCGACTCGATCACGGCCGCAGCCAGCGGCGTCACGCCGGCACCGGCAAGCAAAGCCGGCGCCAAGGCAAAGCCGCTGCGATCGAAGAACACGGTATTGCACCCTGTCACCAAGGGATCGTTCAAGCCCCAGCCCGCCTGAGCGGCGTCGTCGCTGATCGAAAATAGCGCCAGCATCCCGTTTTGCATCGCATCGGAACCGCCCAGCGAAGTTTGCTTGTTTTGCTCGGAACTGACCACCAGGCGCGTGGCGAACATCAGCGCCAGCAAGCCGATGACGATGCTGACCATCAATTCAATCAGCGAAAAACCGCGCTGGCAACCGATTAGAGGTGGCGTCGTCATGACAACGTCACTCATGACAACGCAACGTAGGCGATGACGCGGTGCGTATTGAGCGCTGCGCCAGCCTTGCGCGTCCAGCTGATCGTCACGCGCACTTCGGTGCGGCTCAGGTCCAGCGTCGGCGTGAGCGTGATGACAATCGTCGCACCGGGCAGCGCCGCCAGCGTGGCTTGATGCCAGACTGCCAGGCGTGCCGATGGCGCCGCATTGGCTGCCAGCGCATACTCGGCCAGGTTGGCCTGGTCGTTACTCATGGTGCCGAGCAACCTTTCGCTGGCGATTACCGCTTCGCCGCGCATCCCGGCATCCGACAGCGCCGAATACGCTCTCGCTTGCAAGCCGATGGCGCCCAGCAAACCGATGGCCAGGATCAGCGTTGCCAGCAACGCTTCGAGCAAGACCACGCCAGATTGCGTGTGCTTCATGGCGGACAAGCCCTGGCGTCGCCAACAGCAACGCCAGGGTCGCATTTGATGACGCTGCCAGCCAGACTCACGACCAGCGCCGATGGATGCAAACGCCCGGCGTGGCTGGCAGCAGGGTCGAACTGGATCCGGCTCAGGCGCTGGCCGAAGCCGGTATCAACCCAGCCCGAGGCGGTGAAATACACGCTATTGCTACCCTCGGGCAGCAAGTGGGGCTGCAAGATCGCCGCTGACGGCAAGGCGTTGGCGGAGCGAAATATCGACCGGCTGCCGGCAGCGCCTTCCGGATCGCCGCCAGCGGGCACGGTGGTGCCGGACCAATCGCCGCTTTCATTGCTGCACGGCACCCCCGGCATCGGAAAACACAGATCGACTTGCCAATCCATCTGCCCATTGCCAGTGTTCACGGTCAGCACCATGCGGCTGGCCGCATGGTGGCCCAGCGCCTGCTGGCGCGCCAGCTTGAAGCCTTCGGCATAGAATTCAGTGGCACTCGCAGCCTTGCCGGACAAGGTCCACAGCGTCATGCGCGGCACGCCGAACGAGAGCAAGATGCCCAGCACGACCAGCACGAGCATGGTTTCGATCAGCGTGAAGGCGCGCATCTGGCCAACTTTGCATGCTGCGCAACCGGGCGCTTGCATCAATGCGAACATGAGCCATCCTTGCGATCGCTCCAGCAGCTATCGTTGACGACCCAGCCGCTGGGCACGCTGGTGGTGGCGCGCGCACCATTTTGATCGACCGTATAGACGAAGCCGGCAACCGGACCGACACCGATTGCTTGAATCGTATAAGTGGACGCCGTTGCCGTCGTCAGCACATAGCTGAAATTGGATGTATTGCCTGGAAACGACAAGGCGCCATCGAACCCGGCAAACGTGTGTTCGTTGGACCAGAATTGTTCGGCGCTGGTCTGGGCCGCACCGAGCGCCGCGAACGCTTCGCTCAAGCGCGCACGCGTGACGTAATCGCGGTACGAGGGCAGCGCCAGCGAACTCAAGATCCCGATGATGACGATCGTGATCATGATTTCAACGAGGGAAAAACCTTGTGCATTGCGCTTCATGATCAGTTGCTCCAATTCCTATTTTTACTGATATTTTTATCGGCATTTTTTCGATGAAATTGAGCAAAATCACTGCGTGCGATGGGAAGATGATAGACCTGTCAGCTTGCAATTTCCAGATCAAAACCGATTAAATACTGACAATGTGAATCTGTGTCACACAAGCTTGCAGCGCGGCGGTTTTTTCCATGGCCGCCGTGTTGGCACCGCTTGCCAAGCCGAACAGGGAACGCTGACTGATATGCAAGTCAATTCATGCGGCGGTCACAATTGGCAGGCATTATTTCGCATTAGAAATTTAATCCACGGATCACGATGAAGCTGCTGCTCCAACCCGCCATTGCATTGATGCAGCGTTTGCGCCTGCTGCCCAAATTTGCCCTGATGTGCCTGGTATTTTTGACCCCGCTGCTGCTGGTCACGGCCATGCTGATGCATGAATTACAAAAATCGATCGCCACAACGGGCCAGGAACGGCTGGGTTTGACTTATATCGCGCACTTGCACGAGCTCACCGGCTTGATGCAGCAGCGCCGCGCACTCGAACATCTGCGCCTGAGCACGCAAGCGGCAATGAATAACGCGTCGCACAGCGAGCAAATATTGCGCAAGATGGACCAACTGGAGCAATTCCAAAGCGCCGCCACCAGTGTGGCGCTGCTGCCGCAGTGGCGCTTGGTACGGCGCGACTGGGACGCCTTGCACAAGGTGCAACTGGGCGCGCGCGACAGCTATGCGCGCCACACCGCGCTGATCGGGCAATTGAACCGGCTCAGCATCCTCGTGGCCGACCGTTCCAGCTTGAGCCTGGATCCGGATGCGCAATCGAATCATTTGATAGTCGCATTTTTGCATGCGCTGCCCGACATCGCCGAAAACCTGTCCGAGATCGCCGGCCGCGGCGCCGCCTTCATCGACAGCGGCTTGTTCGAAGCCAATGAAGACCGGCTGGTCAATACGCGCGCGATGATCGCCAGACACGACTTGGCGCGCGTTCCAGCCCAGTTCGATGCGCTGTTTCTGGCCAACCCTGGCCTGAAATCAGCACTGCAAGCACAGATGGGGGCGCTGCCCGCTGCGCTGGCCTTTATTGTGCGCAGCGACAATGAAGTCGGCAATTCCTACGACCAAAGCTCGGGCCTGGAATTTTATCGCGCAGGCAGCGCCAGCATCGATCGCGTGTATAAACTGGCGGCGGGCGCCGCCGGCGTGCTCGACGGCTTGCTGGCGCAGCGCATCGAACGCGATACGCTGCGCCGCAACCTGATGCTGGCATCGGTGCTGGCTGCCATCGCTGTCGCAGGATACTTGCTGGCCGGCTTCTATGCCGCATTTGCGCGCGACATCGGGCGCCTGAACCATGCGGTGCAGCGCGCCGCCGCCGGCGACTTGAGCGTGCAAATCGCCTCGCGCGCGCACGATGAAATCGGCGATCTGGTCAACGCGTTTGGCGCGATGAGCGCTGCGCTGGCCACGTTGGTGACCAGCATCCGCAGCGGCGGCGGCGCCATCGCAAATGCGACCGATGAACTGAGCAGCGGCAATGAAGCGCTGTCGAGGCAGACGACGACCCAGAACGACGCACTGCGCGACACGGTGGGCGCTCTGCAAGCGTTGACGGCCAGCGTCGATCGGCATCAGGGTGATGCGGGCCGCGGCTTGCAGCTGGTCAAGATTGCATCGGACATTGCGCAGCAAGGCAGCCACAGCGTCGACGCGGTGGTAGCGACGATGGCGTCGATCAAGATCAGTTCGGACAAGATCGCGGACATCATCGGCGTCATCAACGGGATCGCTTTCCAGACCAATATCCTCGCGCTCAACGCCGCCGTCGAAGCGGCGCGCGCCGGTACCCAGGGACGCGGCTTTGCCGTGGTCGCCGCCGAGGTGCGCCATCTGGCCCAGCGCTGCGCGGCGGCGGCGCTGGACATCAAGCACCTGGTCGGCGTCTCGGTCCAGACCGTCGTTGCCGGCAGCAATCTGGCCAATACGGCAGGCTCGACGATGCAACAAGTGCAGCAATCGGTGCAACAGGTGGCCGACATCATCAGCCAGATGAGCGCAGCGAGCACCGCCCAAGGCACGCAGATAACGCAGGTCGACCAGTCGCTGACCAGGATAGGCGCGATGACGCGCCAGAATGCGGCGCTGGTCGAGCAAGCCAATGCCGGCTCATCGCGCTTGCACGATGAAACCGGCCACCTGACGCAAGCGGTCGGGCGTTTCACGTTGAAAACAATGGCGGCGGATTGATGCGCGGGCCTGGCCTGAGTCAAGGCAGAAAGGAAAAGTAGGACTGCTCTTACAAAATGCCGCCCGACATGCCTACATCAGGGCGACTCCTGATCCGATGTTCGCGCAACCCTTGCGCGCTTAAAGTAACACCAACGCGAACTGTTGAACCCGGCGGCCATCAAGGCTAGCCCTCCCGGCACAAGAAACCGGCACAGAACGCCCCCGTGGTATCTATCAAAGCCTGTGAGGAAAAAATGAACAACATAGGACTGACCCAAACGCCAACGCCGACGCGCGCCCGTTCCCACCCCATTCGAGTCGGTACGCCAGAATTCAAGCTAGCGTCCCGGCCAGTCATCAGCTACAGCGGCACACAGCAAAACGAATTGCTGGCAGCCCTGCCGCGCGCAGCGCTGGAAAATCTGTTCGAGCACTTGGAACTGGTCACCCTGCCCTTCGGCAAGGAACTGTTCGAGTACGGTTGCACGCTGGAGCATGTGTATTTTCCGACCACGGCCATCGTCTCGCTGCTGTACGTGATGGAAGAC
>CANFGA010000020.1 GCA_947446335.1 Oxalobacteraceae bacterium
CCGCTCTGGCCTGAAGAGGGCGATTGCAGCGACAGCTTCCAGGCGCGTTTCGAATCGCGCTGGGGCTATCTGACGCAGCCCGATGTGCGCGCTTTGGCCTGGTTGCTCGATGCGCCTGACTTGCTCGATGCGCCTGACTTGCTCGATCCGGCCTCCAGGCTGTGGGGCGGCCGGATCGCCAGTCTCGGGCCGCCCACGCCTGCCACCGCAGTGTGGCTGATGCAGCAGGAGCGCGATCCGGCGCCGCTGCTGGAAGCACTGGGTAGCCGGCCGTATTTTCGCCTGGGCTTGTACGCTGAAAAATTGATGGCGTTTTATTTCGAGCAGCATGGCTTGCTGCTGGCGCACGGGCTGCAGGTGCGATCAAGCGAGCATGGCACGGTGGGCGAGTTCGATTTTCTGCTGCGCTCGGGTGCAGCGCTGCTGCACTGGGAATTCGCGACCAAGTTCTATCTGTTCGACGGCGCGCTTGATGAAGCCGGCAAAAATCCGCTGGACCGGCTGATCGGCCCGAATCTGGCCGACACGCTGGGCTTGAAGATGCGCAAGATCATCGACTTGCAACTGGCGCTGGCGCAACATCCGGTGGCGCAGCGCTTGCTGCGGCAAACGGTGGCGCGGGCCCAGGCTTTGGTAAAAGGATGGCTGTTTTATCCGGCAGGGGTGGTGCCGACAATCGAAGGCATCTCTGCTGCGCATTGCCATGGTTTCTGGTGCACGCTGGCGCAAATCGACAGTGTCGATGGCGCTCTGAAGGGCGATCTGTTTTTGCTGTTGCCGCGCATGCAATGGCTGGCACCGTGGAAAGCGCCCGCCGGATCCGATCTCGATCTGTTGACCCGCGCCGAGCTGCAAGCCACGCTGGCGGCACGCTTCTCTGCTGGATCGACACCGGCGCCGGTATTGGTGGCCAGTGTCGGTCAGCAAGGAAAATGGCTATTGGAGCGCCAGCGCGGCTTCATCGTGCCGCACGACTGGGCAGCAGAAGCTGCGCGCCGGCGCCAGGATGGAACGCTGCCGTCCTGATCACCTCAAGATGGTTGGTCGCGCTTCAATGCTTGCATTCGCCGATCAGCGCCATCGAATCGTATTCGCGCTGGTTGGCTGCATGCATGCGCATGATCATGAACATCGTGCCAGCGACGAACAGCCCGAAGACGGCGATGATGATGTCGAGTTCAAGTTGCATGTGGATCATCAAGGAGTAGGCCGACAGCATCGCCAGGATCGACAGGTTTTCATTGAAATTTTGTACCGCGATCGAGTGGCCTGCGCTCATCAAGACATGGCCGCGATGCTGCAGCAGCGCATTCATCGGCACCACAAAAAAGCCCGACAGCACCCCGATCAGTACCAGCAACAGGTAAGCGAGCCAGGTTGCATGGACCAGCGGCATCAGCATCACGATCACCCCCATCGCAATGCCAAGCGGAATTACGGTCAAGGATTTGCGCAAAGGAATGAAGCGCGCCGATGCCACGGCGCCGATCGCCACGCCGATCGCCACCACGCCCACCAGGCTGGTGGCCTTGTCGAACGGCATGTGCAGCGATTGCTCGGCCCACTTCAGCACGATCAATTGCAAGGTGGCGCCGGCGCCCCAGAACAGCGTCGTGACTGCCAGCGAAATCTGGCCCAGCTTGTCTTTCCACAAGATCGAGCAGCAACTGGCGAAATCGGTGATCAGCTTGATCGGATTACGTTCCTGCTCCGGGTAGATGCAACTGGTTCTGCGGATTCGAAGGTTGAACAGTGCCGCCATCACATAGATCACGATCACCGCGCACAGTGCGGCCTTGACCGAAGTATCGATGCCGGTATCGATGCCCGGCATGTCGAAGCCGAGCAAATAGGTCGAAGCCGGGCCGCTGACCATGGCGCCACCCAGCACGGTGCCAAAGATGATCGAGCTGATCGTCAAGCCTTCGATCCAGCCGTTGGCCGCAACCAGCCGCTCTGCCGGCAGCAATTCGGTCAAGATGCCGTATTTTGCCGGCGAATAGACGGCGGCGCCGAAACCGACGACAGCATACGCAAACAGCGGGTGGACATTGAAAAAAATCAGACTGCAACCGAAGATCTTGATCAAGTTCGCGATGAACATCACGCGCCCTTTGGGCAAGGCATCGGCGAAGGCGCCCACGAAGGCGGCCAGCAGCACATAGAAGATGACGAACGACAGTTTCAGCATCGGCGTAAACCACGCCGGCGAATTCATCGTCGCCAGCAAGTCGACGGCGACGAAGAAGAGGGCATTGTCGGCCAGCGATGAAAAGAACTGGGCTGCCATGATAGTATAAAAACCACGATTCATTATGGAGCATCTGAAATCATAAGTGGCTTGCTTTATACCATGAATGACTGCCATTCCCAACATTTCAGCGCATGGCTGCGCGTCCGGTAAAATATGGGCTTCATTCATCACGTTGCCGGAATGCTCATGCCAAGGCCGATCGTTGCCACCATCCATCTCGATGCGATGAAATATAATCTTGCAAGAGCGCAAACTTGCGCACCGCAGTCCCGCTTGTGGGCCGTGGTCAAGGCCGATGCCTACGGTCACGGCTTGGCGCGGGCGCTGCGCGGTTTTGCTGGCGCCGACGGCCTGGCGCTGGTCGAATTCGAACAGGCGGTGCGCCTGCGCGAGATGGGCTGGACCAAGCCGATCCTGTTGCTGGAAGGCTTTTTCGAGCCGGCCGATCTGGAGACGATGGCCGCTTGCGGTCTCAACGGCGCTGTCCACTGTATCGAACAAATCGAGATGCTGGAGGCGGCGCGCCTGCCGGCGAAGCTCAATTTGCACTTGAAGATGAATACCGGGATGAACCGCCTCGGCTTCAAGCCCGACGAGTTTGCCGCAGCGCACGCCAGGCTGCGCGCGATTCCCTTGGTCGGCGAGATCGCATTGATGACCCATTTCGCCAATGCCGATCAGCCGCAGGCCGACTATTTGCCGATTCAAGAGCAGATCCGGCGCTTTCGCTCGGGCGCCCTGGGTTTGCCGGGGTCGTGCAGCCTGTCCAATTCGGCGGCCGTGCTGCGCCAGGCTGAGCTGAAAGACGAGTTGGTCAGCCACTGGACCCGCCCCGGCATCATGCTGTACGGCGCCACCCCCGGCGAGAAGAGCGCCGTCGAGTTCGATTTGCGCCCAAGCATGACGTTGACCAGCGCCATCATAGGCAAGCAAAGCATCGGCGCCGGCGAAGGCGTAGGCTATGGCAGCGCGTTCCGGGCGGCGCAAGCGATGCAGGTTGGCGTCGTCGCCTGCGGCTATGCCGACGGGTATCCGCGCCATGCGCCGCACGGCACGCCGGTGCTGGTCGATGGCGTCAAGACGTGCCTGATCGGGCGCGTGTCGATGGACATGATGATGGTCGACCTGACGCCGGTGCCGCAAGCGCACATCGGCAGCCGTGTCACGCTGTGGGGCCAGGGCTTGCCGATCGACGAGGTCGCGCAAGCGGCCGGCACGATAGGCTACGAGTTGATGTGTGCTCTGGCGCCGCGCGTGCGGATGATCGAAGACTGAGCGACTGTCGAGCGCCGGCCGATCCGTGCGCATTTTTCATTTTTCATACTGGAACCTTGGCCCCGATGGCAAAAGCAAAAACCAATTACACCTGTTCCGACTGCGGCGCCATCAGCAACAAATGGACCGGTCAGTGCAGTTCTTGCCAACAGTGGAACACGCTGACCGAATCGGTCGTCGAGAGCGGTGGCGTCAACCGCTATTCGAACGGGCCGCGCCTGGCGCTGGCGCAGACCGCGCCGGTGCTGTCGCTGTTCGATATTGCCGCCGTCGATGTGCCGCGCTTTGGCACCGGCATCGAGGAATTCGACCGCGTGTTGGGTGGGGGGCTGGTCGCCGGTGGCGTGGTCTTGATCGGCGGCGATCCTGGCATCGGCAAGTCGACGCTGTTGCTGCAGGCGCTGGCCAACATGGCGCAACATAAAAAGGTGCTGTATGTCAGTGGCGAAGAGTCTGGCGCGCAAATTGCACTGCGCGCCAAGCGCCTGGCGATCGCTGATTGCGACTTGAAGCTGCAAGCTGAAATCCAGCTCGAGAAAATCCTGGGCACGCTGGCCGATCTGAAGCCGGAAGTGGTCGTCATCGATTCGATCCAAACCGTGTATTCGGACGCGCTCAGTGCCGCCCCCGGCTCGGTGTCGCAAGTGCGCGAGTGCGCCGCGCAGCTGACCCGCGTCGCCAAGCTCACCGGCGTGACTATCATCCTGGTTGGCCATGTGACCAAGGATGGCACGTTGGCCGGGCCGCGCGTGCTGGAACACATCGTCGACACGGTGCTGTATTTCGAAGGCGATACCCATTCCAGTTTTCGCCTGGTGCGCGCGATCAAGAACCGCTTCGGTGCAGTCAATGAACTGGGCGTGTTTGCGATGACCGAAAAGGGCTTGAAGGGGGTCTCGAACCCGTCGGCGCTGTTCCTGTCGCAGCACGACAACCAGGTGCCCGGTTCTTGCGTGATGGTCACGCAAGAAGGCACGCGCCCGTTGCTGGTCGAGATCCAGGCGCTGGTCGATGCCAGCCATTTGCCGAACGCGCGCCGGCTCTCGGTCGGGCTGGAGCAGAACCGGCTGGCGATGCTGCTGGCGGTGCTGCACCGCCATGCCGGTGTGGCCGCCTTCGATCAGGATGTCTTCATCAATGCGGTCGGCGGCGTGAAGATCACCGAGCCGGCGGCCGATCTGGCGGTGCTGTTGGCGATCAATTCATCGATGCGCAACAAGGCGTTGCCGCGCGGCCTGGTGGTGTTTGGCGAAGTGGGGTTGGCCGGTGAAATCCGGCCCGCGCCGCGCGGTCAGGAGCGCTTGCGCGAAGCGGCCAAGCTCGGTTTCTCGATCGCGATGGTGCCCAAATCGAACTTGCCCAAGCAGGCGATCGAGGGCTTGACCTTGATCGGCGTCGAACGCATCGATGACGCGTTCAACAAGCTGCGCGAGCACGAGTAGTCACACCAGAAGGTGCCAGCCTGGCACCTGATCGATCAACTGTTTTTCTGTATTCGCACCACGAACCAGCCGGCCACGACGGTGAAGGTGGCGACGATGGCGACGATGGTCCAGAAACCGAACGGATCTTGCGCCAGCGGAATCCCGCCCACGTTCATCCCGAGCAAACCGGCGATGATATTGATCGGCAGGGCCAGCACGGTGACGATCGTCAACACGAACAGGCTGCGGCCATTTTCTTCATTCACGCGCGCGGCGATTTCTTCCTGCAGCAGCTTGATGCGTTCCTGCAGCGACGACATGTCGCTCAGCACCACCGAGAATTCCTCGGTCGACTCGCGCAATTCCTGCCTATCTAACTCGGCCACCCAGATTGGTGGGCGTTGCAGCAGACGAAACAGCGCGGCCGGTTCCGGCGCCAGCAGGCGCTGCAGTCGCACCAGCACCCGCCGCAGCGAACCGAGATCTTCGCGCTTGGTGCGCAAGCGCCCGGCCAGCAGCTTGTCTTCGATTTCGTCGACGCGCGCGGCGACATCACGGACGATATTGACCAGCACATCGGCCTGGTCGCGCAGCAGGTGGGTCACCAGTTCGACCGTCGAGCGTATCGGTGCGCCATGCTTCACCGCCTGGCGCAAGCGCTCTATCGATTGCAGCGGCGTACGGCGTGCGCTGATCACGACGTTTTGCGCAACGTTGACCCAGAGCGTCGAAATGTCGGATGCCTCGAACGAGAAATTGCGCAGCACATCGTTGACGACAGCGATCAAGGTGTTTTCAGCCAGTTCTATCCTGGTCGAGCGCGAACCCTGGTGCAAGGTTTCATAAAATTCTTCGGGCAGGCTGACATTGGCCTTCATCCATTTCTCGCTGGCGGTATTGGATAAATTGAAATGCAGCCAGATGAATTGCTTGCCATCGCGTGGCTGCTGCAGCCATGCCAGCGCAGCGGCGGCATCGATCGTCAGCGCCTGTGCGCTGCGGCCAAATAAAAAACCCCACACCAGGCCGGACGGGTCCGAGCCATAGGTCACTTCAGCGCTCTGCATTGCCATGTCCCGATGTCCTGTCGTTAGAGACCCGGATTGTAGTGCATAGCCAGCGCTTGGCTGGCACTGGCTAGAAAATTAATCAACTTTGTATGCATTATCGAGCTCAGCCGGGCAGGGCGATCGGCGTGAATTTTTTCCAGCGCCTGATGCTCTGCTTCTCGCCTTGGAGCAGGCGTGCCGCCAGATAGCCGCGCACGAAACCGGCGCTGCCCGCCAGTGCACTCTGTTGATCTTGCAATTGGCGCAGCAAGGCATCGGCGACCGCTGCATCGTTGAGCCAGCCCAGCGTATCTTGCAGGCGCACCAGCGCCGCCAGATACGGCGTCATCTTGCGAGCCGGATACAGGTCCTGGAAAAAATCGCACGCATAGCGCATTTTCTTGGCCGCGATGCGGATCCGATGGCGTTGCCCGGCACTGGCGCCGCGCAGCTTGTTGCCGCGCGCTAGCAGGCGACTATGCTGTCGCAGCAGCATGGCGCTGGCGCAAGCTGTCATGCGCGCACCGAGGCGTTTGCGTTGGCGCGCAGTCATGCCATCGTGCCAGCCGCCATTCTCGATCCAGGCTGTGACCTGCTCTATCAGATGCGTGTAGCGCGCCGAATTCAATGCTGCCGTCGCGGCGGCGTGGCGCTCCTGCGCCAACGCCTGCGCCGCCAGCGTGACGGCATCGAGTCCGATGTCGCCTGGAGCTTGTGCCGCTACCAGGGCCAGCGTCGAACCGGCCAGCACTTCCCAGTCGCGCGCCGCGCCCAGTTGCGTGCCCAGCCACGTCAATTCCTGCAGCAGCAGTGCCGGCACCGGCAGCACGCACTTGAACAGCGCGAGCAGCGTGCGCAGGCGGCGCAGCCCGATTCGCATCTGGTGCACGCTTTCAACATCTTGCTGCTGCCTGATGCCGTCCCGATTGGCGGTCATTTGCAACAGGCAATTGGCGGCGATCGATTGGAATGCCTGTTCTGTCGTCATCTGTTTCGATAACGTCAGCGCGACTGCCTTGACGGCGATGATCCGGTCCGTCATTTTACGATCAGGTCGGGGCCCATCACCGCCTTCAGGTAAATGCTGGAGGCGTCACCCGGTTCGCGCTGCGCAAACCACCAGACGCACGCCTTGCGCAACTCCCAATCCTGCTCGGTGCCAGCCATCAGCAGTGCCGCAACCTGGCCCAGCGTCGGCTGGTGGCCGATCACCAGCACGCTCTCTTTTGCCGCCGGCCAGCCGGCCGCATTGAGGATGGCGTCGGCGCTCGCTTCTGGCGCGAGGTCGGCGTGAATCTTGAACTTGCGTTCCAATCCTTCGGCGGTCTCCAGGGCGCGCAGCGCCGGGCTGACCAGGATCTTGCAACCCTCGGGCAGCTGGCTGGCCAGCCATTGCCCCATCCGCTTGGCTTGCTTGTGGCCCTTGCGGGTCAATGCGCGCTCCATGTCCGGTATCCCGGGTTCGGCTTCGGCATGACGCCATAAAATGAGATCCATGCTTTTCTCCTTGTTGAAAACCGATGACGTCATCTCGCACTCGCGCGATCGGGTTCTAATCTCCGAGCGCGTCGCTCTTCATCCCCAGGCTGGCCATCAAATAGCGCTGTGCATTGAAGGGCAGTTGTTTGCCGCGCGGCTTGCGCCGATGATATTGTCCATCGGCATCAAGTTCCCAGGAATTGGTATTATCCTTCAGGTAGGGATTCAAGCCCTCGGCGATGACGCGCCGTTTCAACGAACGGTCCGGTATCGGGAATGCGACTTCGATGCGGCGGTACAGGTTGCGGCTCATCCAGTCCGCGCTGGCCAGGTGGACATCGTGTGCCAGATCGTTGCGGAAGTAATAGATGCGGCTGTGTTCGAGAAAGCGCCCGATGATCGAACGCACCCGGATGTTTTCCGACAGGCCTGGCACTCCTGGTTTGAGCGTGCAGGCGCCGCGCACGATCAGATCGATCTTCACGCCATCGCTCGAGGCGGCGTACAGCGCCCGGATCACCGATTCGTCGACCAGCGAATTGATTTTCACGATGATGCGTCCCGGCCGCCCTTCGCGTGCAATCTTGGCTTCGTTGCGGATCGCCTTGACGATTTCGTTTTGCAGCGCGAACGGTGCCAGCCACAGGTGATTGAGCTTGTGCGGTTTGGTCAGGCTGGTCAGGTGGATGAACACTTCGTTCACTTCGACCGCTAGATCCTGGTTGCTGGTGAGCAAACCAAAGTCGGTGTACAACTTCGTGGTGGTCGGATGGTAATTGCCGGTGCCCAGATGGGCGTAGAAGCGCAGCGCGCCTTCTTCGCGCCGGATCACCAGCGCCACCTTGGCATGCGTCTTCAAGCCGACCACGCCATAGACCACTTGCGCGCCAGCCTGTTCCAGTTTGTCGGCCCAGTTGATGTTGGCTTCTTCATCGAAGCGCGCCATCAGTTCGACGATCACCGTCACTTCCTTGCCCAGTCGCGCTGCGGTGAGCAACGATTCCATCAATTCGGAATTCATCCCGGTGCGATAAATCGTTTGCTTGATTGCGACCACGTTCGGGTCCAGCGCCGCGCTGCGGATGAAATCGATGACGGTCTGAAACGATTGGAACGGATGATGCAGCAAGATGTCGTTTTTCTTTAACGCATTGAAAATATTGCTGTTGACATTTTTTTGCGGCATTCCCGGAAAGAACGGTGCAAAGCGCAGCGCCGGTTGTTCGACATGGTCGATCAATTGCGTCAGGCGCACCAGATTGACCGGGCCATCGACCGCATACAAGCGGCTCTGATCCAGGCCGAACTGGTCGAGCAGAAATTGGGATAATTCAGGTGGGCAATTTTTTGCCACTTCAAGCCGCACCGAGGCGCCGAACTGGCGGCCCATCAATTCGCCCTTGAGCGCCTGGCGCAGGTTCTTCACTTCATCTTCATCGACCCACAGATCGCTGTCGCGCGTGACTCGAAATTGCGAATAGGCAGTCACTTCGCGCCCGGTAAACATGTCGGAGATATGGGCATGGATGACGGACGACAACAGGCAAAACGATTGACCGCTGTCGGACAGGTGATCCGGCAGGCGTATCACGCGCGGCAATACGCGCGGTGCCTTGATGATGGCGATTGCCGTGCCGCGCCCGAACGCATCCTTGCCGGTCAGCGAGACGATGAAATTCAAGCTCTTGTTGACCACTTGCGGGAACGGATGGGCCGGATCGAGCCCGATGGGCGTGAGCAGCGGACGCACTTCGCGTTCGAAATAATCCTTGACCCAGGCCTTTTGCGCCTCGTTGCGTTCATTGTGACGCACCAGATGCACGCCTTTGGCGCGCAATTGCGGCAACACTTCGGTGTTCAAGATCTGGTATTGCTGCTCAACCAACGCATGGCATTCTTCGCTGATGCGCGCCAGGGTTGCCACCAGGGCAGGGTGTTCTGACCATGCGCCGTCGAGACTGGCAGCAGCGAGCAAACTGGCGACGCGTACTTCGAAAAATTCATCCAGATTGCTGCTGCAGATACACAGATAACGCAGGCGCTCGGCCAGTGGAATGCTCTTGTCTTCAGCCTGCGCCATCACGCGCCGGTTGAACATCAACTGGGATAATTCTCGATCGATGAAGATGCCGGGTTTTTTTTCTGGCGTTTGCAAGTCGGGATTCATGTGCTGGTTCTTATTTATGATATTTAATTGTAACGTGTATTTCCTGCTTTTAGTGTAATTGAGATATGTTACATCTTCGTGACAATCGATAAGTATTCAAGTCACAAATGAACTGGAAGCAACAAGGGGCAGAGGGTGGCAACAAGCATGCACCGATTTGCCAGGCGCCGGGTTAGTATACCGGCAGGCGCATATCAATCCTCCAAGTTTGACATGTCACACAGCCGTCATATTTGGGCGTTAAAATGTCCTGCATGCAACTTGTCACAACCCCAAAGGACTTGATATGGAAATGAAGCAATTGTTCAAATCGGTAGTAGTTGGCGCTTCGGCCGCAATGATGTTTTCTGCCTCTTTTGCAGCTGACATGACCGGCGCCGGCGCAACATTCCCTTACCCTATCTATGCAAAATGGGCTGAATCGTACAAGGCCACGACCGGCAACGGCTTGAATTATCAATCGATCGGCTCCGGCGCCGGCATCAAGCAGATCAAGGCCAAGACCGTTGACTTCGGCGCTTCCGACATGCCTTTGTCGGCAGCCGATCTCGACGCTGCCGGCTTGATGCAGTTTCCTGCCATCATGGGCGGCGTGGTAGCGATCGTCAATCTCGACGGCGTCGCTCCTGGCCAGATGAAATTGACCGGTCCGGTCATCGCCGACATCTACCTCGGCAAGATCACCAAATGGAATGCGCCGGCGATCGTCGCGCTGAACCCGGGCGTGAAATTGCCATCCGATGAAATCACGGTCGTGCATCGCGCCGATGGTTCCGGTACCTCGTTCTTGTTTACCGACTATCTGTCGAAAACCAGTCCCGAGTTCAATACCAAGGTGGGTCCTGGCGCAGCAGTGAAATGGGCCGTGGGCGTGGGCGGCAAAGGCAATGAAGGCGTGGCAGCCAACGTGCAGCGCATCAAGGGTGCCATCGGTTACGTCGAATGGGCTTACGCCAAGAAAAACAAGATCACCCACACCCAGTTGCAAAACAAGGATGGCCAGTTCATCCAGCCTAGCGACGACAGCTTCAAGGCCGCTGCTGCCGGCGCCGAGTGGTCGAAAACGCCCGGTTTCGCGATCGTGCTGACCAATCAGGCAGGCAAGGAAAGCTGGCCTATCACCGGCGTGTCGTTCATCTTGATGCACAAGACGCAAGCCGATGCCGCCAAGGGCAAGGAAGTGTTGAAATTCTTTGATTGGGCTTACAAGAGCGGCGAAGCGATGGCCGTCGATCTGGACTATGTGCCGATGCCACAATCGGTCGTCAAACTGGTCGAAGGCGCATGGAAACTTCAGTTGAAAGATACCGCCGGCAAGTCGATCTACTAAGTCTTCAAGTCATCATTTTGACTTGATCATTCCGACTTTTTCCAGGGTGCTGCACACATCGCAGCACCCGCGGAAAGTGTCCAGCCTGCGCTTTCCGTTTTCAGGGAAGCGCAGGCTGGACACCTTTAATGGCACACTATGAGCGCACATTTACCTTCTTCCTCGATGACTACCTCCAACGAGGTCGAGGCCAGTCACGCGGCACTGCATTCCACCATGCGCAAGCAGCGCTGGCAGGATTTCATGTTCCACAAGGTGACCTTGACCTTCGCCTTGTCGGTGCTGCTGCTTTTGATCGCGATCATCATTTCACTGATCAACAATGCCTGGCCGGCATTCCATGAATTCGGCTTCGGCTTCATCACGAAGGCGGAGTGGGACCCGGTCAACGATGACTACGGCGCCTTGATCGCCATCACCGGCACCCTGGTCACGTCCTTCATCGCGCTGGCCGTGGCTTTTCCGATCAGTTTCGGCATCGCCTTGTTCCTGACTGAGATTTGCCCGGTCTGGCTGCGGCGCCCGATGGGCACCGCGGTCGAATTGCTGGCCGGCGTGCCCAGCATCATTTATGGCATGTGGGGCTTGTTCGTGTTCGCGCCGATCTTCGCCGAATATGCACAGCCATTCCTGAAGGCCACGCTGGGCAATGTGCCAGTCATCGGGGTCCTGTTTTCCGGCCCGATGATGGGTATTGGTATCTTGACCGCCGGCCTGATCCTGGCCGTGATGATCATCCCCTTCATTTCTTCGGTGATGCGCGACGTGTTTGAAATCGTGCCCACGGTGCTCAAGGAATCGGCTTATGGCCTCGGTTGCACCAAGTGGGAAGTGGTGCGCAAGATCGTCTTGCCATACACCAAAACCGGTGTCGTCGGCGGCGTCATGCTGGGATTGGGGCGCGCGCTCGGTGAAACGATGGCCGTCACGTTTGTGATCGGCAATGCGAATCGCTTGTCCTGGTCGCTGTTTGCCGCCGGTAACAGCATCGCCTCGACGCTGGCCAATGAATTTGCCGAAGCGTCATCGAAGCTGCACGTGTCGTCGCTGTTTGCGCTGGCGCTGATCCTGTTTGGAATCACCTTTATCGTCCTGTCGGCCGCCAAGATCATGCTGGCCAGAATGTCTCGCAAGGAAGGCTTGAAATGAGTTCATCGACCGCAATCAACATCGATTCCAGCGCCAAGCCGGCCATCAATCCGGTCTACAGACGGCGCATGCTGATGCATCGCTTCGGCATCGCCTTGTCGGTGCTCGCGATGTCGATCGGCTTGATCGCGCTGATGTGGATACTGGCGACGCTGGTCATCAAGGGTCTGGGCGGCATCAATCTCGACATGTTCACCCAAACCACGCCGGCGCCAGGCAGTGAGGGCGGCGGTTTGCTCAACGCCATCGTCGGCAGCTTCATGATGGTCGGCCTGGCAACGCTGGTGAGTACCCCGATCGGCGTGCTGGCCGGGATCTATCTGGCCGAATACGGCGAAGAAAGCTGGTTCGCTCAAACCACGCGTTTCGTGACCGACATCATGCTGTCGGCGCCCTCGATCGTGATCGGCTTGTTCGTGTATGCGATCTATGTCGCCAACGTCCAGCATTTTTCCGGCTGGGCCGGTTCGATTTCGCTGACCCTGATCGCCATTCCAGTGGTCGTGCGTACCACCGACAACATGCTGCGCCTGGTGCCGAACAGTTTGCTGGAAGCCGCTTTTGCGCTCGGCGCACCGCGCTGGAAGGTCGCCACGCTGGTGCGTTTGCGCGCCGTGCGCGCCGGCGTCGTGACCGGCGTGCTGCTGGCCCTGGCCCGCATCGCCGGCGAAACCGCACCGTTGCTGTTTACCGCACTGAACAATCAGTTCTTCAGCGCCGACATGAATGCGCCGCTGGCCAACTTGCCGGTCGTGATCTATCAGTTTGCGATGAGCCCGTATGACAATTGGCGCGCGCTGGCCTGGGGCGGTGCCTTGATCGTGACGGCAGGGGTGTTGCTGCTCAACATACTGTCGCGCACCGTGTTCAGCCAAAAAGTACCGACTTGAACTCAGCTTATTTTCAGCTTATTTTCAGATTTTTTTAGCCCAATTACAGCTTCTCTAGCGAGCGATCATGACCATTGAAAAAACTGCCAACGTGGCGGCCAAGAAAAAAACCATTGAAATCACCGGCTTGAATTTTTTCTACGGAAAAACCAAGAGCTTGCATAACGTGAACCTCGACATCCATGACAAGCAAGTGACGGCCTTCATCGGCCCGTCCGGCTGCGGCAAGTCGACGCTGCTGCGCACGTTGAACCGGATGTATGACCTGTACCCTGGCCAGCGCGCCGAAGGCCAGATCATGTATCGCGGCAAAAACATCCTCGATGCCGATCAGGACGTCAACATGCTGCGCGCCAAGGTCGGCATGGTATTCCAGAAGCCGACCCCGTTCCCGATGTCGGTCTATGACAACATCGCGTTCGGCGTGCGCCTGTACGAAGACATGTCCAAGGGCGAGATGGATGAACGCGTCGAGTGGGCGTTGAAAAAAGCGGCGCTGTGGGGCGAGGTCAAGGACAAGCTCGACAAGAGCGGCCTGTCGCTGTCGGGCGGCCAACAGCAGCGTTTGTGCATCGCGCGCGGCGTGGCGGTGAAACCGGACGTGCTGCTGCTCGACGAGCCGACTTCGGCGCTCGATCCGATTTCGACCGCCAAGATCGAGGAATTGATCAGCGAACTGAAACTTGATTACACGATTGCGATCGTCACCCACAACATGCAGCAAGCGGCGCGTTGCTCCGACTACACCGCTTACATGTATCTGGGCGAACTGGTTGAATTCGGCGAAACCGATCAGATCTTCATGAAGCCGGCGCGCACCGAAACCCAGGATTACATCACCGGTCGCTTCGGCTGATCAGTCGCAGGGCAGTGCCATGCGAACGTGCAAATAATGCAAATACGCAGATAATGCGAACGAGCAAGTAGTGACAACAGATACGGAGAAATAGCATGACAGGCGAGCACTCATCCAAACAATACGACAACGACCTCGAAGCGATACGCTCGAAGGTGCTGCTGATGGGCGGCATCGTGGAAAACCAGTTCCTGGACGCGATGACCTGCTTTCGGATCGGCAATGCCGAGCGCGCCGACCGCGTGATGCGCGACGACGACACCGTCAACCAGCTCGAAGTCTCGCTCGATGAAGCGTGCAGCCAGCTGATCGTGCGCCGCCAGCCGGCTGCCAACGATTTGCGCACCGTGATGGCCACGATCAAGGTCATCACCGACCTCGAGCGCATCGGCGATGAAGCCAGCAAGATCGCGCGCACCGCAAAAAACCTGCATGCGCGCGGCGCGGCCGTGGTTAATCATTACGAAATGGTGCGCGGCATCGCCAACAATGCCAGCGACATGCTGCACGATGCGCTCGATGCCTTTGCGCGCAACGACGGCGAACAGGCATTGAAACTGATCGCCCAGGATATCGTGATCGACCATGAATTTCGCTCGATCATGCGCAATTTGATCACCTTCATGATGGAAGATCCACGCACCATTTCTTCAGCGCTCGATACGCTGTGGGTGGCAAAATCGATAGAGCGGATCGGCGACCATGCGAAAAACATCGCCGAATACGTGATTTACGTGGTCGAAGGCAAGGATATTCGGCATGTCAAGCCGATCTCGACAGCGACCGATGCTGACGCCGATGCATTGCCCGAGTAAGCTCGATGGGACTCGATAAAACGACGGTATTGATCGTCGAGGACGAGCCTGCCATTGTCGAGCTCGTCACTTACTCGCTGCGCGAGGCAGCCTGGAATTGCCAGTCGGTACAAAATGTCGCGGATGCCTGGGACTTCATCCAGCGCCAGACGCCGCATCTGATCTTGCTGGACTGGATGCTGCCGGACCAGAGCGGCTTGCGCCTGCTGTCGCGAATACGGGCCGATCGTCAGTTCGCGGCTCTACCGGTGATCATGCTGACCGCCAAGAGCATGGAAGAAGACAAGATCGCCGGCTTGAACAATGGCGCCGATGATTATGTCACCAAGCCATTTTCACCGCGTGAATTGCTGGCGCGCAGCAAGGCCTTGTTGCGCCGTAAGAGTCCCGAGCATGCGCAGCAGGTCATGCGTGCCGGCAGCGTGGAGCTCGACCCGGTCAGCTGCACCGTGATGCTGGAGCAGCAAAAGATCGACATCGGCCATGCCGAATACAAGTTGCTCAAGTTCTTTTTGGCGCACCCGGAGCGCGTGTTTTCGCGCAGCCAGTTGCTCGACAAGGTCTGGGGTGACCATGTGGTGATCGAAGAACGCACCGTCGATGTCCATGTGCTGCGTCTGCGCAAGGCCTTGAAGGATGGCGAGCGTTTGATCAAGACCGTGCGCAGTGTCGGTTACATGCTGTCAGAAAAATAACAGGTTGACGCGCTGATGAATCCCACATGGCTGTTCTGGCTGCCCGCGCTGGTGCGTGTTTCGATGATACTGGGCGGCGCCGCCATCCTGTGGGCGCTGTTCGGATTGGTCTGGGCGCTCGCTGCGGCGCTGGTCGGGATGGCGGCGCTGGTATTCATCCAGCTCTCTTATCTGTATCAGTTGCACAATTGGCTGGACCATCCCGACAGCAGCAAGCTGCCCGATGGCTGGGGTTCCTGGACCAACATCTTTTCGCGCCTGTACCGGATGCGGCGCGATGAAGAAAAAGGTCAGCTGGAATTGACCGAGTGGCTGGCGCGTTTTCGCCAAGCCATGCACTTGTTGCCGGACGGCGTGGTCATCATGGACGACGTGCTGTTCATGGAGTGGTGCAACCCGGCCGCCGAACAGCATCTGGGCTTGATCAATGCGCGCG
>CANFGA010000021.1 GCA_947446335.1 Oxalobacteraceae bacterium
AACTGGAGTATGAGTCCGGCGTCCATTTGGGACTGCGCGCAGGCCTATATGCGCACGCCGAAGGGGCTTACGCTCTGGCGCGCCGGGATTTCGAGAACTCTTTAACGCTGGCCAAGCGCGTGACGGGAGAAGAACACATCCTCACGCTGACCGGCATGAACAATCTCGCTGCGATGCTTGCGGACATGGGCGAGGACGGTGAAGCGCGTGCCATGCACGAACAGATCTTGGCAATACGTCTGCGCACGCTGGGCGAAGAGCACCGCGCTACGCTGAACAGCATGAACAATCTGGCCTGCACGCTCGAGACCATGGGGGAATATGGTGATGCACTGAAGATACAGGAGAAAGTGCTGGCAGCGCGGCGCCGCGTGCTGGGCGAAGAACATTCCGAAACGCTGACCAGCATGAACAACCTGGCCATTACTCTGTGCTCCATGGGAATGCACGCTAAAGCGCGGACCATCCAGCAGCCGATGCTGGCCCTGCAGCGGCGCGTGCTGGGCGATGAACATCCCCAGACTTTGGCCGGCATGGATAATCTGGCAGTCATGTTCAAAGAAATGGGTGAACACTCCGCTGCACTGAAGATGTTCAAGCAGGTGCTTGCTATGCGTAGTCGCATGCTGGGCATTGAGCATCCCGATACGCTGGCCACCATGAACAACCTGGCCAACACACTTGGAGCCGCAGGCATGCACGCAGAAGCACGGACCATGCTGGAAAAAGTGGTGGACGTGAACAGTCGAATACGGGGCGAAGAGCATCCCGCTACGCTGACCAGCATGAATAATCTGGCCAGCATGCTCGGGGCCATGGGTGAGCCTGCTGCCGCACGGGCCATGAAGGAAAAAGTGCTGGCCGCTCGCAGCCACAGGCTGGGCGAAAAGCACCCCGATACATTGACGAGCATGAGCAACCTAGCAGTTACGCTCGGGGACATGGGCGAGATCGCTGACGCACTGGCGATGAGCAAGCAGGCGCTGGCGGCAAGCTGGCGGGTGCTGGGCAAAGATCACCCGACCACATTGACATTCTTTCAGAATTCAATGGGAATCGCCATCGAATCAGGCGACCCTCTCGCCACAGGGCAATTGGTGAAAGACTATCCGCATCTCGCGGAACTACTCATGATGCAATCCGATTCCGACCAACAGCCACCTCAGGCTTCCGATGCCAACTGACCAAACGCCGGGCCCCATCATCTTCGTGACCAGCGGCGCAGCCATCGCGCTGGATGCGGCGCGCAGCGCAACAGCACCAGGCCAGATTCGCGCCGTGCGCATCGCAGCCGCCACGCGCGGCGGCACGCTGCAGCGGCTCGCCGCGCAACCGGGGCAGGATATCGTCGAACTGACCGTCGGCAGTACTCACGGCGACGGTCCCGAACTGCGCCTGCGCCTGCACCCAGAACATGCGCGCGATCTGATGCGGGCTCAGGCCAATCTGTCCGCGCGCACTGCCGACGCAACGGCCGATGCTGACACTGATCGGACGGTAATCGTGCCAGCCAGCGCGCAATGGCAAGGCGCCGCAGTGGAGGCCAGCCGCGGCTTGCTGAGCGATCTGGCTTTCAAGACATTGGCACTGGTGGGGCTGGACCCGCAAGATACGCTGGCAAAACTGGCTGCGACTGTGCTCGGTGAACAGCTCGATAACCGGGTGAACGAGGGCGTCTACCGGCTGCAGCAACATCATCTGGGCACTCTGGCGCTGGCTGACAAGGTTACGGCCGTGCCCGCCAGCGACGCTCTGATACTGGTGCTGATCCATGGCACCTTTTTCGACACCGCATCGAGCTTCGGACGATTGTGGGGATCGCATTCAAGCCTGGTCGCACAACTTTTCAAGCACTATGGCGAGCGGGTCTATGCGCTCGACCATGGCACCGTGATGCGCAGCCCGATCGCCAATGCGCTGACGCTGGCCGAAGCGCTGCCAATAGGTGCACGCCTGCATCTGGTCACGCATTCACGCGGCGGTCTGGTCGCCGAAGCGTTGCTGCGCGCCAGCATCGGGGTCAGCGACGCCGATCTGGACCTGTTCAACGACGCAGCGCATGCACGCCACCGCGTTGATCTGGCCAGGCTGCGCGAGGTACTGCGCATCAAGCAGATCCGTGTCGAGCGCATTGTGCGCGCCGCCTGTCCGGCTTGGGGCACGCTGCTGGCGTCGAACCGGCTCGATGCCTATCTGAGCGTGCTGGCCTGGCTGCTGGAGCGTACCGGCTTGCCGCTGGCGCCGGAAATGGTGCGCTTTGCCGATGCGGTGGCGCGCCAGCGCGCCAATCCTGCGCTGTTCCCCGGCATCGAAGCGATGCGCAGCAACAGCCGGGTGCTGCGCTGGCTGAATCAGGATGACACACCGGCCGACAGCGCCTTGCGCGTGGTGGCCGGCGACATCAGCGGCGATTCATTGATATCGTGGGTCAAGGTGCTGCTGGCCGACAGTTTCTACCGGACCGACAACGACCTGATCGTCCAAACGAGTTCGATGTATGGCGGCATGCCGCGCTTGTCCGACGCCCGCTTCATGTTTGAACGCAGCGGCAAGATCGACCACTTCAGCTACTTCAGCAATGACACAACGGCCAACGGCATTGCGTGCGCACTGATGCAAGACCAGCCCGCCGGCTATGCCCCCATCGGCCCGCTGTCGCGCCAGGGCAAGGATCCGGGCGGCGTGCGTGCAGCACGACAACCTGCACAGGCACCTGCTGCCGAGCATGACGGCATGAAACCTGCCGTGCTGCTGGTACCCGATTTCATGGGCAGCAATCTGGCGCAGAATGAACAGCGCGAGTGGTGCGACTTGTCGCGCCTGCACGACCTGTTCGACCGACTCGCGTGGAACCAGAGCGATGGCGTGACAGAGGACGGTCCCGTCGACAGCCATTACGGCGAGCTGATCACCCATCTGAGCACCAGCCATTGCGTCTTGCACTGCGGCTATGACTGGCGCGCTCCGCTCACGAACAGCGCAGCGCTGCTGTCCGAACGCATGACACAGGAATTGCTCCTTCGCGCAGACAGCAAGCAGCCGGTGCGTGTGCTGGCCCATGGCATGGGATGCCTGGTGCTGCGGGTGATGCAACTGGAGCACCCGCAAACATGGAAAGACATGATGCAGCGCGATGGCGCACGCGTGCTGATGCTGGCCCCGCCCAATGGCGGCTGCTGGACGCCGATGACGCTGCTGAGCGGCGACGATCATTTCGCCCAGCTGCTCGCCAGCATCGGCGGCGCCACCCACGCGATGGCTGCGCGCAAACAGATGGCACGCTTCCCCGGCTTGTTGCAATTGCAGGCTGGCCTGACTGATCCGGTCCAGGCCTTGGACAACGCCACCTGGTGGCAAGACATGAGCGCGCGCGACGAGGCAGAAGCGCGGCAAGCCCATCCGTGGCACAACGCCGATGTGGAAGCATCACGCTGGGCCCTACCCTCGCAAACCGAGCTTGATGCGGCAGTGCAATTGCGGCGCCGGCTCGACGCCCAATTGCTCGCCGACGCCGCCAGCATGGCGATCGTGCTCGGTCATGCACCGGCCACCCCGTGTGGCGTACAGATCGAGGCCAACGGCATCCATTACCAGTACAGCGCCGAAGGGGATGGCCGCGTCACTTGGGCGTCTTCCCGCCTGCCCGGCGTGGCGACGTGGAAAACCGGCTATCCGCACGGCGAGTTGCCCAGGCTGAAGGCCAATTTCGACGCCTATGCCGAGCTGCTGGCGAGCGGCCATACGACTGGACTGGGACCTCAACTTGGAATGGGGCCGAGACTTGAACAGACCAACGTCGACGCAGCGCCGACCATGCTGTTGCCGCGCCTGCGCGACAGCACGCCTCTGGCCGATGGCGCAGCGCTCACGGCCGATGTCGTGCTCGATGCCGCGCTGGGCAGCACGGTCACGGCGCGGCGCGACGACATGACCAGCAGCGCCACGCTGGCCGCCGACATCAAGGTCGAGGTCGAAGTGGTGCATGGCGACCTGAAGTTCATCCGCGACCCGTTGCTGCTGGGCCATCTGCGCGCGCTGCAATTGACCGGCAGCGAAGGCGTCGTCGACGAGCTGATGGGCCATGCGCTGCAGGATGCGCTCGATGTCGGCCTGTATCCGGTGGAACTGGGCCAGCACCAGATTTTTGTCAACGGCCATGCCGACCCCGACAATCCGTATGCATTTCCGCGCCCGCTGGCGGCGATCGTTGTCGGGCTGGGCGATGAAGGCGAACTGACGCCCGATGCGCTGGCTGATGCGGTGCGCCAGGGCGTGCTGGCTTACCAACGCCAAGCACAAGCTCAAGCCCGGCCCGCCGGATCTGGCCGTGAGGCGCGCGGCATAACGCTGGCCAGCACCACGCTGGGCAGCGGCGGCAGCCTGTCGGTCGGCCAGTCGGTGCTGGCGCTGGTGCGCGGGGTTGGCACTGCCAATGCCAGACTGGCGGCAGCGCCGGAGCGACTGGCGTGGCCGCCGGTGACCCGATTGCAGATCGTCGAACTGTTCCACAACCGGGCGCTGGACGCGTGGCACACGCTGCAACTGGCGATCGAGTCCGGCACACTGCCCGCCGTGCTGCTGCCGCATGTGCGCGCGGCCCATGGCGGCCGCACGCTGCCAGCGGACGGGCATTACCGCGGCGCAGGCTATGATCTGGTGCGCATCAGCGCGGCATCGTCCGCAATCGGCCAGAGCCACGACGAGCTGGAATTTTCACTGTTTACGAAGCGCGCGCGTTCCGAAGTGCGCGGCAAGAGCACGCAGCGCGCGCTGGTCGCGGCGATGGTGGCCACAGCCGAGATGAACACGCGCTTCGACGCCGATTTGGCGCGCAGCCTGTTCCAATTGCTGGTGCCGCAGGAAATCAAGGCTTACCTGGGCGCCGCCGATACGTTGCTGTTCGAAGTCGACAGCAAGACCGCAAGCTACCCATGGGAAATGCTCAATGACAGTTTGAGCAGTCCGGGCAGCAACGGTCTTGCACCCTTCGCGCGGCGCAACGGCGGCACGCTGCTGCGCAAGATGCGGGTCGACAACTTCCGCCGCCAGCCCGCCGATGCCCACACCAACGCCGTGCTGGTGATCGGCGCGCCCAGGCTGGACGCAGTGCCGGCCCTGCCCGATCTGCCAGGCGCGCGCAGCGAAGCGCGCGCCGTTGCGGATCTGTTGGGCACCACGGCGCTGCTGGACCAGGGTTTCCTGGCCATCGTCACCGCTGCGCTGGCACGGCCCTGGAAAATCATCCACCTGGCCGGCCACGGCCAATACGACGCCAAAGGCGGGCGCAGCGGCATGCTGATGTCGGGCGCCATGCGCTTCGGCCCGGCCGAGTTTGAAAGCATGGAGTCGGTACCCGAACTGGTGTTCGTCAACTGCTGCCACCTCGGCAAGACCGAAGATGCAACGCAGCGCAACCATGCGTTGTTCGCCGCGAACGTGGCCGAACAATTGATCCGCAATGGCGTGCGCTGCGTCGTCGCCGCCGGCTGGGCCGTCGATGACGACGCCGCGCAGGCATTCGCGCTGGGGTTTTACGGCACGCTGCAAAACGGCGGCACGTTCGCCGATGCGGTGCTCGAAGGGCGCCGGAAAGCCCATGCCAGCAAACCCGACAGCAACACCTGGGCCGCCTACCAATGCTATGGCGACCCGGCCTGGACTCTCAACCGCAATGTCGACCACGATATCGATCGCAATAGCGCAGCCAATGCGACAGCAAGCAGCAAGACGCCGGTGCTGGCTGCGGTAGAAGAATTGCTGGTCGCGCTGGAAGCGATCTGCCGCGATGCCGAGGGCGCCAACGATGCCGTGCGCGAACAATTGCGCCATCGGCTGCTGCAACTGCAAACAGTCGCACCAAGCGCATGGACGACCAGCGGCCGGGTCGCGCAAGCGTTCGGCATGGCTTGGCGCGACCTGGGCAGCAGCGACGACAAGGCCACGGCGTTGGCTTGGCTGGAGCGGGCCGTCAAGGCGACAGATGGCACGGCCAGCCTGGCGGCGCGCGAGCAGCAATTGAACCTGCTTTCGCGCCAGGCCGACACGGCCGATGCGATCCACAAGACCATCGTGGACATCGACGCGTTGATTGCGCTGGCGCCGACATCGGAGCGCTGGTCGATACTGGGTTCGGCCTGGAAGCGCATCGCGATGAAAGCGACGGCGAACGCCGAGCTTGTCGACGCCTTGGAACAGATGCAGCGCGCCTACGCGCAAGCGGAAGCGCTGAAACCGGCCGATCTGTTCTATTCGCTGATGCAGCGCTGCCTGGCCCAGATGCGCCTGCACTGGCTGAACAAGACTGCGGCCCCGACGCTGGCCGATGTGCACGCGCTGCGCCAGTCGCTGATGCAGCAACAGGAGCGCGAGCCGGAATTCTGGTGCGTCGTCGGCCAGCATGAAGCGCGCGTGCTGGAAGGCTTGATCGAAGGCAATCTGGCAGCGCAGATCGCCGGCATAGAACAGGGCATGCTCGATGTGCACGGGCGCGTCAGCAACCGCCACTACTGGTCGTCGGTGCACGACACCGCGCAATTCCTGCTGCCCGCTTACATCGCCCAGGCGAGCGAGAAGGAAAGCGCGGCGGCGAATGCTTATCTGGCGCTGGTCGGGTCGTTTGCGTGAGTGAATTGCAGCGGCGTCATGGTTCGTGGGCGGCGCGCATCCATGCCAGATCATCGATAGAAGCAACTGTATCGGGATGGCCGATGCCCAGCTTGCGGGTACTGAGCTCGACGCAGCGGGCCATCAGCTCGATCGCTTGTACAGGCTCGCCGCATTTCCAAAGGGTACAGGCCAGATTATTCATACTCGTCAGGATATCCGGGTGCGCTTCTCCCAGCATGCGTTGCTGCACGGCCAGCACCTGCTTTTGCATGTCTCTTGCTTCAGCGTGCATGCCCATGGAGCCAAGAGTATGGGCCAGGTTATTCATGGTGCGCAGCGTATTGGGGTGTTCTTCGCCCAGTAACCGGCGCCGGGCGGCCAGTACCAGCTCTTCCATGGCCCTTGCCGATACAAGCCCCCCCATTTTCTTAAGCGACTGAGCCAGGTTGGTCATGGTGATCAGCGTAGTCGAATGATCTTCGCCAAGCACCCGCTTACACACCACAAGCAGCGGCTCACCCATCGCCAATGCTGCTGCATAATCGGGGATTTCATTGAGGATGGCAACCAGGCTGCACATCGTAATCAGCGTATCGGGATGCTCGTCGCCCAGCACGCGTTGCCTCACTATTAACACACGATCCTGCATGACCAGTGAATCTGCATGGTCGCCCATCGCCCATAGCATGTTGGCAAGATTATTCATTCCAGCCAGGGTATTCGGGTGCTCGTCGCCCAGATCGTCCCGACTCAACTGCAGCGTGCGCTCGTAGCAGTACCTTGCAGCAGGATAAAACGCCGGACCGAATCGAAAGTAGGTGCCGGTACTGTCCAGCGTCCAACCGAGACGACTGCGATCGATTGCCAGATGTCCGCTCAGGCGATCCAGTTGCATAACATGCGGCGCCAGAATCGCATGCCAAGGCCAATTTTTCGGCGACGCGGCATCCTCCGGCAATGCATGCCTGAGCAGCGCCAACAGCGCATCGGCATCCTGATCCTGTGCCATGGTGTGACGCACGACTTCCTGGGTCAACCGGTGCAGTTGCAACGCCTGTTGCGCGCCCCGTTGTTCACCACTTGCGTTCCAGGCCGAAATGAAAATGCGCACAGCCAAGCCATAGCGGCGCAGCGCGCCAACCGCTTTTTCCCACAGCAAGGGCTGGCGCGCACTGAGCGCCAGCTCGGCAGGCAAGAGATCCGGCTGATCGACGAACAGGCGCTCCGGCACCGGGTCGGGGGCGCAAAAGGCGAGCAGGCGCAGTAGCTGCGCCGCATCGTTGCCGAGGCGCGGAAACGCGATCGACAGCGTGGCCAGCACCGAACGCTCGTAACCGGTCGCGGCCCGGCCCTCGTCGAGCACCAGCGGCGCCGAGTCGTAGTCGAGCACCTGGGCGGTGTAGGCCGCTACATCCATGGCGGTTGCGTCGAGGAAGCCGGCCGCCTGCTCCAGCGCCAATGGCAAGCCGCCCAGAGCGGTGGACAGCGAGGTGAATGAATCCTGCAGCGCGCCAGCATCGCCGCTGGCCGCGTACCCCGGCAAGCGATGTGCGAGGAAACCGGCGCCCTGGGCCGGCGTCCACACATCGATCCCGATCGCTTGCGCGATGCCGCTCCAGGCCGGGTTGCGCGACGTGATGATCACGTGGTGGCCGCCACGCTCCGGCAGATACGGCCGCACCGCCTGCAGATCGTCGGCATTGTCGAATACCAGCAACCAGCAGGCGCCCGGTGCAAGCTGGCCCAGCCAGCGTTTCAGCGCATGCGCGGGCTTTTCGCCGTCGTCGATGACGGCACCCACCCGCTTGCAACAAGCCAGCGCATCGACTTGCAGCGCAGTGTCGGTCTCTGCGCGCAGCCACCAGATGCCGGCATGACGGTCGCGAAATTGATCGCAATACCTGAGCGCCATTTGCGTCTTGCCTGAGCCGCCCATGCCGTACAGCGCGACGCGCGCCACGGCCAGTATCGGGCCGGGCGCTTCCAGCGCGCACTGCAGCGCGGCCAGCGTCCCGTTCGGGTCGATGAAGTGGGGACTGAGCGACTGCTCGAGCACATGATGTGGCTGGCTGATGCCGGCGGGAGCGCGATAGCGCGGCGCGGGGACGCCCGCAACGGCGGCAATCAAGTCGCGCAGCCGGACGAACTGATTGTTCCAGTCGGCGTTCTTGCCCTGGAATGCATGCATGTCCAGTTCGAACAACTTTGCCAGGCCTGTGCGCAGCGCTGCATTCAATTCCAGCACCGAGGGCGCAGCCATGCCCAGCAGCACTGGAATCACCTTCACGGCATCCGCTCCCGCCATCCGCTGCAGCGCCTGTTCGACTTCGACGCGAACAAAGTCCGTCTCGCGCTGCCCGGTCCCGCCCTGTTCTGCCTCGCTCGGCTCCGCGCGGCGATTGAGTTCATGCGTCCAGTCGGGGCCAATCAGCACCAGCACTACCTTGGCGCCGGCGACGGCATCGGCCAGGCGTGCGGGAAACAAGTCTCCCGGATTGATGTGTTGCGTATCGTAGAACAGTTCGTCAGCATCGAACCACTGCGCCAACCTGTCGTGCAGATTGTTGGCGTGGCCAGCCGTATCGGAGCGCCGGTAACTGATGAAGATGGATCCGCTCATGAAACCCCCGATAGATGGTGTGCCGGTTTGTATCAATCAAACGATGATGGCGCCCGCTTGCACGCCCGGTCAGGCTCACAGCAATCATAAAGTAAAGAGTATTATTTTGGCAAGTTATGCCAATTATGGGCGCGTGATGATCATGTTATGGCCGAGCTGGCAACCGTGTTGCCGATGCGCAGCCTTTGCTTTAACATTGCCGGCACCCATACCCCGAACCAAGGCACCCCATGTCGCAATCCACATCGCCATTAAAAAAAAGCATCACCGGGTGGATTTTTGCCGCGTTGATTGCAATTGGTCTGACGGCTTATTATTTGTTCTTTCAGCAAGCACCCACCGCACGGGCGCCGCAGACCCAGTCCGAGCGCTACAAGGCGCAAGCGATGAAAGCCTTGCTGGCCTTGCCGGAATTGAAGCTCTGGTCGAGCCAGATCGAAAAGAATTCCGGCGGCAAGCTGCGCGGCGCGCTGATCGAATACGATCCGAAGCCGCGCATCTTGAATGGCAAGAGTTACTGGCAATTCGCCTTTGTCGAAAATGGCGCCGAAGTAGCACACCACATCGAGAGTTTCCTGGTCGAGTCCGGTGGCACCGAGATCCTGGTCGAAGATCCTGCCACCGACGACTTGCTGAGCCTGGAACGCTGGCGCAAGGAAAAGCAGCCGCAAACGCGCATCGTATCGGGCAACTGACGGCATCCAGGTCCGCATCGCCATCCGATACGCTCGGTTGCTGCCATGAAATTGCTTATAAACAATTTTATTGCAAAATGGCTCAGCCCGGCATAGGATCTCGGATCACTAGCAATTGGGGAAAGCACCGCGATGTCACAGACTGAAGCCGCTGCCGGGCGCATGCCCAGGCAAATTCCCTACATCATCGCCAGCGAAGGTTGCGAACGCTTCAGCTTTTACGGCATGCGCAATATTCTGACGCCGTTCCTGATCAGCACCTTGCTGCTGTTCGTGCCTTTGGCGGACCGGGCCGGCGATGCCAAGCATGTATTCCACACCTTCGTCATCGGCGTCTATTTCTTTCCGCTGCTGGGCGGCTGGCTGGCCGATCGTTTTTTTGGCAAGTACAACACGGTGCTTTGGCTCAGCTTGGTCTATTGCGCCGGCCACGCCTGCCTCGCGCTCTTCGAAGCCAACATCAAGGGATTTTACTTCGGCCTGTTCCTGATCGCGCTCGGCTCGGGCGGTATCAAGCCGCTGGTGGCCTCCTTCATCGGCGACCAGTTCGACCAGACCAACAAGGAAAAAGCCAAGCTCGTGTTCGACATGTTTTACTGGATCATCAACTTCGGCTCCTTCTTCGCATCGCTGCTGATGCCGATCTTCTTGCGCGATTACGGCCCCGCCGTCGCTTTCGGCATCCCCGGACTGCTGATGCTGGCGGCCACCATCGTGTTTTGGATGGGCAACAAGAAATACGTGCACGTGCCACCGGCACCGCCCAACCCCGATTCATTCACCAATGTCGCGCGCACGGCGCTGCTGGCGCATCCGGCACAAGCGCGGCGCGGACTGGCACGGCCCGGCCTGGCGCGGCCCGGCCTTTCGCGGCCCGGCCTGGCGCGGCCAGGATTGCTGGTGGCGCAAATCGGCGCCGCGTTGGCATTGGCTGCCTTGTGCATGGCGCCACTCTGGGGCTTCGTCATCGCCGCCTGCACTGCGCTGGTGTTGCTGCTGGCGATGGCCGGCGTCGGCACCGCGATGCAACTCGAGCGCGCGCGCGGCAGCCACCCGGATGCAGCGATCGAAGGCGTGCGCGGCGTGCTGCGCATCCTGATCATCTTCGCACTGGTCACGCCCTTCTGGTCGCTGTTCGACCAAAAGGCATCGACCTGGATCATCCAGGCCAATGCGATGGACAAGCCATCCTGGTTCTTGCCGGCGCAGATGCAGGCACTCAATCCGGCGCTGGTGATGTTGTTGATTCCGTTCAATAATCTGGTGCTGTACAAGGTGCTGGCGCGCCTGGGCTGGGAAGCCACGGCGCTGCGCCGCATGACCGTTGGCATCGCCTTTTCGGCGCTGGCGTGGATCGCGATCGGGGCGATACAGCTTGCGCTCGATGGCGGCACCAGCATGTCGATCACATGGCAGATCCTGCCCTACGCGCTCTTGACCTTCGGCGAAGTGCTGGTCTCGGCGACCGGCCTCGAATTCGCGTACAGCCAGGCGCCACCATCGATGAAGGGCGCCATCATGAGCTTCTGGAGTCTGGCCGTGACAGTGGGCAACCTGTGGGTGCTGATCGTCAACGCCAGCGTCAAAAACGATGCGGTGACCGGCCATATCGCCAGCAGCGGCATCAGCGTGACGGCGTTCCAGATGTTCTTCTTCGCCGCCTTCGCCGGGATTGCCGCCATCGCGTTCGGCTTGTATGCCAAACGCTACAAGATGGTCGACAATTACCGCAACCAGGAAAAAATCGCTTAAAGCGATCAGGTCGTCACGCTGGGAGCGGAGCGACCGGTGCGCACTTTGATCTGCGCCAGTTGCTCGGCGATCTCGATCAAGCCGGCCAGCGCCTGCTGGGTCGGGATCGCGTGGCGCGCCGGATCGGGCTCGTACTGCTCCAGATACAGACGTAGCGTCGCGCCCTCGGTGCCGGTGCCGGACAGGCGCAGCACGATGCGCGAGCCGTTCGTCATCACGATGCGCACCCCCTGCTGGTGCGAGACCGACAGATCGACCGGATCCGTGTAGCTGAAATCGTCGGCGAAATCGATCGTATAAGCGCCATGCACCTGGCCGGCCAGCAGCGGCAACTGCTCGCGCAACCGGTTCATCAGCGCATCGGCGACGGCGCTGTCGATCGCTTCATAGTCATGGCGCGAATAATAATTGCGCCCGAAGCGAGCCCAGTGTTCATGCACGATTTGTTCGACCGACTTGCCGCTGGCGGCAAGCAGATTGAGCCAGTACAGCACGGCCCAGACTCCATCCTTTTCGCGGATATGGTTGGAACCGGTGCCATAGCTTTCTTCGCCGCACAGCGTGACCATGTCGGCGTCCAACAGATTGCCAAAGAATTTCCAGCCGGTCGGCGTCTCGAAGCAAGGCACTCCGAGCTCCTGAGCGACCCGATCCACTGCCTGCGAAGTGGGCATCGAACGCGCCACGCCCTTGATGCCGCCCTGGTAACCGGGCGCAACAAGGGCATTGGCAGCCAGAATCGCCAGGCTGTCGGATGGCGTGACATCGAGGCCGCGCCCCAGGATCATGTTGCGGTCGGCATCGCCATCGGACGCCGCGCCAAAATCGGGCGCGTCAAGCGCTGCCATCAAGCCGATCAATTCGGCCGCATTGACCGGATTCGGGTCCGGATGATGGCCACCGAAGTCTTCCAAGGGCACGCCATTGATGACCGTGCCCCTGGTCGCACCGAGGCGGCCTTCGAGGATCGCCGTGGCGTAAGGGCCGCCGACCGCGTGCATGCCATCGAAGCGCATCGTGAAGCCGCCGGCGAACAACCGCCGTATCGCCGCAAAATCGAACAGCGTCTCCATCAGATCGGCATACGCGGCCACCGGGTCGATGATTTCCACTTGCATCTGCTCGATCTGCGCATGACCCAGACGTTCAAGATCAATATCGGGCACGTCGCTGATATGATATTGGCGAATGGCCTGGGTATGACGGAAGATGGTTTCGGTGATGTTTGACGGCGCCGGCCCGCCATTGGCGATGTTGTACTTGATGCCGAAGTCGCCATCAGGGCCGCCCGGATTATGGCTGGCCGACAGCACGATGCCGCCGCAAGCGCCCTGCTGGCGCACGATGCAGCTAAGCGCCGGCGTCGACAGGATGCCGCCTTGCCCGACCAGCACCTTGGCAAAACCGTGAGCAGCGGCCATCTTCAAGATGGTCTGCACCGCCACCCGGTTGAAAAAGCGGCCATCGCCGCCCAGCACCAGCGTCTGCCCGGCGCAATCGTCAAGGGTGTCGAACACCGATTGCACGAAATTCTCCAGATAAGCTGGTTGCTGGAATACCGTCACCTTCTTGCGCAAGCCTGAAGTGCCCGGGCGCTGGTCCGGCATCGGCGTCGTCGCCACTGTCTGTATCGTCATGTGCTCTCTTGTCGGTTGGTTACTTGCTTGGTTACTTGCTTGCCTGGTTGATTATTTTTTAATCAACTCCATGTTGATTTTACCAATTTCAACGCCCGATTGGCGCGCCGCTGATCCTGCGGCATCGCGCTGACGCTGCGCACCGCCCAGCAGCGACGATACATACAGCAGCAACCGGTCCTCGAGTCGGCCCAGATCCAGACCGGTCAGCTCGGCTATGCGCCGCAAACGGTAGTCGAGCGTGTTGCGATGAATCTGCAGCGCAGCGGCGGTGGCCCCCGGATGCCCGTCATGCAAGAGCCAGGCGTCCAGGGTGCGGCGCAGCACTGCGTCGTTCTTGTCGTGCGCGCGCAAGGTGGCGACCGGGCGCCGCAGTTGCTCGGCTTGCCAGCCCGATTCCAGCCCCGAAAGCAACACCGGCAAGACCAGATCGTAGTAGCTCAAGAGTGGCTCGGATGGCGTACGTACACGCCCGAGCCGGGCCGTTTCCCTGGCGCTTTGATAGGAAATGGCGACGCCTTCGATGCCGGACATGGCGATCCCCATCGTGAGCCGGAACGGATTCGAGTATTGCTCGCGCAGCATCGAGGCCAGCGCCCGCAAGCGCCCCTGATGCAGCGCAGCGAGCGGCGTGCGCGCCGCCTCTGGATCATAAGATTCCAGTATCACCATCTCACGCGGGCCGACTGCGGCCGTGAACCAACCAGGCTGGCGCGACAAGACATGCATCTGCAGGCGCTGGATTTCGGTCGATGCAAGCTGGCCGGTATCGTCATTGAACGCGTCGTCCAGCTCAAGCAAGAACACCAGTTGCGTGCGCGCAAAATCGAAGCTCAGGCGCCGCCCCCACGCCCGCAGATCGGTGCCAGAAGCGTGCTCGAACTGGATCAAGTTCAACACGAATGCTTCACGATAGCGCGCATTGCGTTGCAATTCACCGGTCAACGCCGCTTGTTCCAGAATCATTTCCGCCGTGAGCCGTACCAGTTCGCCGAACTGGCGCACCTGGCCGGGCGCGCCGCTGAGACCGACCGCGCCGCACACTTTCCCATCGATGATCAACGGCAGATTGATGCCCGCTTGCGCACCGTGCCATTTTTTTGCTTGCACGTCGTCGATTTCGACCGTCATCTTTCCAGCCAACGCGAGCAAGGCGCCCGCGTGCAATTGGCCGATGCGCGATGCATCGCCGCTGGCCAGTATCGCGCCATGCGCATCCATCACATTGACATTACATGCAATGATCTTCATCGTGCGCGTGACGATATCTTGCGCCAATTGCGCAGTCAAAATCTCCATGCACCTCCCTTTTTTATATGCATATGCTCAATAAACCATGATAATTATCGCTGTTTTATTGTGCATTTGAATGAAGACTTTTTGGCGCCGATTGCAGATAATGCTGTTTCCAGCATGCCACAATCAACGGAGAACCGAATGAACATCGTCATTGCACCTGATTCCTTCAAGGAAAGTCTTTCCGCGATGGCGGTCGCGCTCGCAATCGAGGCCGGCTTCAAGGAAATTTTCCCGCAGGCACAGTATCGAAAGATTCCGGTGGCCGACGGCGGCGAAGGCACGGTGCAAGCGATGATCGACGCCACGGCTGGGCGACGCATCGATCTCGCCGTCAGCGGTCCCTTGGGCGAACCGGTGATGGCGTTTTATGGCTTGACCGGCGGCGATCAAGTCGCGGTGATCGAGATGGCCGCCGCCAGCGGCTTGGCATTGCTGGCGCCAGCGCTGCGTAACCCGCTGCGCACCAGCAGTTACGGCACCGGCGAATTGATCCGCCATGCGATAGCCGCCGGGGCCAGACGGTTCGTGCTGGGCGTGGGCGGCAGCGCCACCAACGATGGCGGCGCCGGCATGCTGCAGGCACTGGGCGTGCGCTTGCTCGATGCGCAAGGTGCCGATCTGCCACCCGGAGGTGGCGCGCTGGCCGATCTGGAGCGCATCGATGCATCAAGCCTCGACCCGAGGATCAAGGATTGCATCTTCGATATCGCCTGTGACGTGAGTAATCCGCTGGTCGGGCCGCAAGGCGCATCGGCCATTTTCGGGCCGCAAAAAGGGGCAAGCCCCGACATGGTGCGCCAGCTCGATGCCAATTTGCGCCGCTATGCCGAGGTCATCGCGCGCGACCATGGTACGCAAGTGGCCGATGTGCCAGGCGCCGGCGCCGGCGGCGGCATCAGCGCGGCGATGATGGCTTTTCTGGGCGGGCGCCTGCGCCCGGGCAGCGAGATCGTGACCGATGCGGTCGGTCTCGATCTGGCGATCCAGTGTGCCGATCTGGTGATCACCGGCGAAGGCCGGCTCGACAGCCAGAGCATCCACGGCAAGACCCCGATCGGCGTGGCCCGCGTCGCGCAGCGGCACGGCAAGCCGGTCATCGCCATCGCCGGTTGCCTGAGCCAGGACAGCGCCGTGGTCCATGCACATGGAATAGACGCCGCATTTGGCGCCGTCAGCCGGCCCTGCAGCGTCGA